>JBDRQZ010000462.1:0-2212 GCA_043826025.1 bacterium
AGTCAGCTGCTGGCGCAGGAGTCAGAGTGCCGGTGGTCGATCGACTTGACCGACCAGTGATCGAAGCGATGGACTCTTCTGTTCGTTCTTGTGCGTGTATCGCTAATCGGGAGCGAATCGACACCTAACGTGCTAAGCACCACCTTCGTGGCATCTGGGAGCGCCAGTTGTTGGGGCACAGCCTGCATTTCTGGCTCGGCTAGTCGGCGATATTCTTCACTGCGTGTCTTAAGAGTAGCCCGCGCGCCGGGGCTTGTTGAAAAAGTCCTGGTGGTGAGGATTAGTGATGATTTGGTTGGGGGTATGCAAAGCAAACGAGAAGATTTGGGTTATGAGCTGACGCTGTTACCGCCGTTGGAGAGTTTGATCCCGGCGGATTATCCGTTGCGTCGCTTGGATCAGGTTTTAGACCTGAGTTTTGTACATGAGGCGGTACGCGATCGTTACTGCCAGGACAATGGCCGTCCCTCGATTGATCCGGAGGTGATTCTGCGCTTGTTTTTGTTGCAGGCGATTGCGGGGATCAGTCATGTACGGCAGTTGTTGCGTGAGGTCCAGGTGAACCTGGCGTATCGTTGGTTCATTGGTTATCGGGCCGATGAGAAGCTACCGGACCATTCAACATTATCGCGGGCGCTGGATCGCTTTGGCGATGAGGTTTTCGACGAGTTGTTCAATCGCAGTATCGCCCAGTGCCAGCGCAGCGGTCTGCTTGAGGGTAAGGTTTTGCACATTGATGCGACGACGATCCGGGCGGATCTGGATCGTGATCGTGTCGCCAAACCTGACAGCCCTGACCCCGATGCTCGCTATGGTCACTTTCCCGATGGTAAACTCAGGCCTGGTTACAAGCAGCACACCGTCGCGGATGGCAAGTCGCGGGTGGTGGTGGGTTTGTCGGTGACAGCAGCCAACCGTAGTGAGCATGATGAGGCGGTGCCGGTTCTGGATGAGGTTTTGCGGCGTTTGCCGCGTCCGCCGGAGGCGGTGTGTGGCGATGCGGCTTATGCCAGTGGCCGTAACTTTGAGGAGTTGGCGGAGCGGGGCGTGCGCTTGGTGTCGCCGCCGCTGAAGCCGAAGACCTACACTGGCGACCGGTATTTTTCGATTGCAGCATTCGAGTATGATGAAAACGATGACTGCTTTGTTTGTCCGGGGGGCAAGAGGTTGAAGCATGTTCGGACGGAGCCGGAACGTGGCCGGCGGATCTATCGGGCCTTGCGCAGCGATTGTCGGGCCTGCCCATTGAAGTCACAATGCACGAGTGGCAAACAGCGGCATTTGAAAGTGAGCGCCCATCATGGCGGGTTGGTGAAGTTACGCGCTGACAGTCAGACTGAGAGTTTTCGGCAATTGTATCGGGCGCGGGCGCCGGTGATCGAGGGGGTGTTCGCGGAGGCGAAGCAGTGGCATAGTTTGGGTCGAGCCTGGCGTCGCGGTCTGACCAAGATGCGGGTGCAGTGCCTCCTGATCGCCGCGGTGCTCAACTTCAAGCGCCTGGCGGCGACTCAACCCGCATTATTAGCGGCATTTTGGCTGCTCAGAGTGCTAATCTCGACTATCTGGAACTTCAGCAGCCCGATCAGGCCACAAATTCGAGGTTACCGCAAACTCCGACTCAAAATCGCCTGACACAAATCGTCCCCACCCCAAAACCCGGTTTTTCAACAAGCCCGCCGGCGCGAGCCACTCAAAGACGATGATTGCCTTGCGGCTAAGCTACAACACCGCCATGACGGTGTTGCTGGCTTCGCTTTCGCCGGATTTGTTGACCGCGATGACGCGACACTCCCAGTCCTTGCCACGTTCCTGTTCGACCAGAGTGATCTCGCTCAGCAATGCCGAGCCGACATCAATGAAGCTGCCTTCGGGACGTTCGCGGCGTTGAACCTTATAGTTCGCAACCGCGCCGCCGGAGACCTTTACCGCCTCAGATTCAAACTTTTCGAGATGCGCTAGACTGTGATTCCTAAGTCAAGAGGTCTCTCAACACTCATCAAGCTAGCTACATTGTGGACTCGCCGTCCTGTGCCTTTGAAGCGGACGATGAGCCAGCGCACTGCACAAAGTCATCTGCGGTCAGTTCGCCTATTGCGGACCAGGTCACGACCTTTACCCAGGGCGCAGCCTTACTAACGGCGCACGCCCTTTGCTCCACGGACGCAACCGGGTCTTTCGAATTGAAGTCAGCGGCTGACGGCACAACCAAGAC
>JBDRQZ010000463.1:0-2773 GCA_043826025.1 bacterium
CTTGTTGTACCCGAATTGTTGTTTTCAATATAGACAGAATCCGGCATAAAGCAAGTCCTGATTCAGATCCCCCTCTCTCCTCGCCTGTCCTTGACAATGGGCGATAAACCGCTGACCGGTACCTGGAACGTCTTAGACTCAATCATCCAGGTTAGCAGCTCGTCGCGTGGCGCACACCCCTTTCTTTGCAGAGCTTGACTTCACGAATCATACCGTAAGCAGCCACCGGCGGGAGACCTAGCCTCCTCCATCCGCGCATTAGTGTTGACAGAGCGGTTTCGACGCTTATCTTAAGCAAGGATCATGTCGTGACACACTGCGAATATTTAAAGTCAATAGTGCTGCTGGCGGGAGTGTCTCTGCTGCTTGCCGCCTGTGGCTCGCCACCGGGTCAACAGGGATCATACGAGATTAAGCCTGTCGATGACCCCCTGCGCCTGCCCTATCGTTTCAATGTCTACGCTTCGCAGACCTTCATCACCGAAAATGGCGGCAGTGGTACCGGGGACCTGGTGCCGGTTGTCCTCGACAGCAGCGGTGCGCCCGGTTGCTACCTTATCGGCCACAACTGGTGGCCTGATGCCGGCTTGACCTCGCTGCTGCTGTACCGCAGAGTCGAATTCGCCAACGCCGTCACGCATCTAAACATCAGGACTCCTTTCATCAGTTCTCACCGCGCTTGTGATTTCGACCATGACGGCAATCCCGAAGTCGCGATTGCCTATGCGACAAACGACACCCTGTGGCTCGATATCAAAGACTTCACCGGCACACCGAAGACCCAGTACCACCGCATGCTGCTGACCGGCAGTGATCGCAATGATGATGGCTACTGGGATGGCCGCGGCTTTGTCTGCGCCACGCATGACTTCACCGGTGATGGCTACGATGAAATAATCGCTTCGTCAGATGTCGGCTACGATCTCTACCCCCGGCTGATCTTCTGCCTCGATTGGCAGCGGGACACGATTCTCTGGCAAACTGAAATCTCCGGAATTGTCGGCGCGAACAATGTCCATGTACTGAGTCTGCGACCGGGCGAGCCGGTTTCAATCGTAGTTGACGTCAGCTCCAAAGGCAACGCTGCCGTGGCCAGCGAGATGTCGGATGCGCACTCTTATCTGCTTGTACTCGACAGTGAGGGAGAGTTGCGTTGGTGGAAGGAAACGGGCGACGTCTTCTATGGCGGGCAAATCGCGCTTTTCGATTCCAATGATGATGGCGCCATGGAGATCCTCTCCGCTCAGGCCTTCGACAAAACGACCACCACTGGTGAAGCGTCCGGTGAGCGCTGGGGTAGTCTGGTGCTCTATGATGGCGCCGGGGTGACCCTCGATTCGATCAGCCTGGGACCGCATCGCGCAGTCAACGATCTTTGTCTGGTAGACCTTGAGGGCGACGGCCTGACCGAAATCGCCGCCTGTCTGGACAACGGCAGCATCACATTCTATAATCGGCAACTGCAACCGCTCAAGCGGGTGACGCTTTACACCAGAGCGAACGTCTGGGGCGTCGACGACTACCTCGCGCGTGGCGATCGACAGATGTTGCTGACCAGCTATGACCGAAAGCTCTGGCTGGTGGACGATGAGTTTAAACCGCTGGCCCAACTGGCGGTGGTAGCCGACCGAGGCCGCTCCACAATCTTCAAACGGCCGGATGCTCTGCAATCCGAACTAGTGCTCTCCGTCGACGGGGGCAGCAAAGTCTCGCTGGTTTCTTTCGCCTCGACCTCCTGGACGCTGATCTTTTATCGCAATCCCTGGCTGGCTTTTCTGGTGGCTTTCGTTCCCCTGAGCCTACTGGTGCTGGTGATGATCGTCTGGATCGGCACCTGGCGGCGCAAAAACATCCTGCTGGCCGAAGCCCGGACGCGAGATGCCGCCTATCGAGCCCACAAGTCGCTGATCGCCGGCATCGGGCACCGTCTGCGCAACTCCATGTCGCTGGCAGTGATGAACACTCAGACATTGCGCGCCAGGTATGGGGACAAACTCGACGACAAAGCCGGCAGACTGTTGCAGCAGATCGAAAGCTCACTGCAATCGACCAGCGAGAACATCTCGGCCTTGAGTACTTACGAGAGAATTCACCAGGAGAAGTGCGACGATCCCATCGATCTCCGAATTGTCGCCGAGGAAGTAAATGAAGCCTATCGTCCGATGTGGGAAGAAAGCGGCACCGAGATCGAGTTGGTCGGCGGCAGTCGAGCAATCGTCCGCGCCAACGAGAACCACATGCGCCTGTTGTTCGACACGCTGATCAAGAATGGACTGGACGCCCTGGCAAATTCGCCACAACCGCAGATAAAGATCGAGATCAGCAGGGCCGGCAGTACGGTGAACATCGAATACCGTGACAATGGTCCCGGCCTTGCTCCCCAGGTGATCGACCGTCTGGGCAAGGAGATTATCTCCACCAAACCGACTACCGGGCTGGGCATCGGGATCCTGAGTACGTTTGAGGTTGTCAAGGCCTATGGTGGCGAAATCAAGTATCGAGACCGAGATCGTGGCGGTGTCGCCGTCAGCATCTCGCTGCCTGGAGCTGAGTAACGCATGATTGACCAGCCAAGCAAACCGAGTATCCTGATTGTTGATGACGATCCGAATGTTGTGTTGGGGCTGCGCAACATCCTTGAGGATGAGTATCTGGTGGAAACTGCGACGGATTGTGCCACCGCGATACGTGTACAACGGGCGAAACGCTGCGATGTCGTTATTCTCGACATGCTAATGCCAGGGCGTGATGGTTACGAGACGGCATTGGAGAT
>JBDRQZ010000464.1:0-8341 GCA_043826025.1 bacterium
TCGATCTGCAGCCGGGCGAGTTGATCATCCCTGAGCAACACAAATTGATGTCGGCAATCGGGGTGGCGCTCTACCTCCTGGAGACTGATTGCACGCCGGTCAAACTCGAATCGCTGCACTTGGAGCAGAATTCTGTCGAGCCTGTCAGCACGGCCCGCAAGCTGATCTACTCCTTCCCGGAGAGCAAACACTACGACGAGACGACGGCCTCACAGTGCGATCTAGCGGAGGCTGTCGACGGCTACCTCGGCGTCGATGTCGGCTCGCTCTCCACGAACGTCGTTGTGATCGACGATGAGGGCAAGGTGCTCTCGCGACGTTATCTGATGACCGCCGGTCGGCCGCTCGAGGCGGTTCGCAAGGGCATTAGTGAAGTCGGCGCGGAGCTTGAGGGCAGAGTCAACATCAAAGGGTGTGGGACTACCGGCTCCGGGCGCTATCTGGTCGGCGATTATCTGGGCGCGGACATCATCCGCAACGAAATCACCGCACAGGCAACCGCCGCGATCTTCATTGACCCGGACGTTGACACTATCTTTGAGATTGGCGGACAGGACTCCAAGTATATCGCTATCGATCAGGGTGTCGTCATCGATTTTGAAATGAACAAAGCCTGCGCGGCAGGCACCGGCTCCTTTCTGCAGGAACAGGCTGAAAAGCTGAATATTCGCATCGAGGGAGAATTCGGTGACCGCGCACTGTCGGCTTCCTGTCCGGTCGGTTGCGGCGAGCGCTGCACCGTCTTCATGGAGTCCGATCTGGTCAGTCACCAGCAAACCGGTGCCAAGAAAGATGATCTGGTTGCGGGACTGGCGTATTCGATTGTCAAAAACTATCTGACCCGCGTGGTCTGCGGCCGTCGCATCGGCAGCAAGGTCTTCTTTCAGGGTGGGGTTGCCTGGAATAAAGGTGTCGTGGCGGCGTTCGAGATGGTCACCGGCCAGAAAGTCACCGTGCCGCCGCACCATGATGTCACCGGGGCTATTGGTTCGGCATTACTGGCACGTAATGCCGGCATTGAGCAATCGCAATTCAAGGGCTGGGATATCTGGAAGCGCAAGTATGAGATCAGGTCCTTTGTCTGCGAAGATTGCTCTAATCTGTGCGAGATCCGCGAGGTTGCGGTCGAAGGTGAATCGCCGCTCTACTATGGCAGCCGCTGCGAGAAATACGACAGTCAGGGGCGGCATCAGGAAAGTGATGTGCCGAATCTCTTCCGCAGTCGCGACAAGTTGCTCTTCGGCTCGGTGCACAAACCAAAGCCACACGCGCGCAATGCGATCAAGATCGGTATTCCGCGCACGACGCTGATGTATGAATTGCTGCCTTTCTGGAGCACTATGTTCACCTCGCTGGGCTACCGGGTAGTGCTCTCCAACCCGACCAATGCCAAGATCGTCGAGGGCGGCCTGGAGGTTTCCGGCGCGGAGAGTTGTTTCCCGATCAAGCTCGCCTATGGGCACGTGCTGAATCTTGTCGAACGCAAAGTCGACTACATTTTCCTGCCCTCGATCATCAAGGTTAAGGATGAAGATGCCGGTGACTTCGGCGACTTTGTCTGCCCTTACATTCAGTCGCTGCCTTATGCAATCAGGGCCGGCGTCGAGTTTGCGGAGGATGCGCCGCCGCTTCTGAATGTGCCGGTACATCTGCGTTTTCAGCGTCAGGAGATGGAGCGCGAACTGGCCCCCCTGCGTGATGAGCTCGGTCTCTCGCGCGCGGAGTTGGGCCACGCGATTGATGCGGCAATCGCCGCACAGCGTGAATTCCAGCGCCAAATGCAACTCATCGGCGCTGAGGTCCTGGAGAATCTGCCGCAGGACCAACCCTCACTGGTGGTAATCAGCAGGCCCTATAATGGCTGCGACGCCAAGCTTTCGCTCGAAATTCCCAAACGGATTCGTGAGCTGGGCGCGCTGGCGATCCCGATCGACATGCTGCCGCAGCAGACTGATGAATCCGAATACGATGACAATATGTACTGGAAATACGGTCGTCGGATTCTCGATGCCTGCGCGCAGATCAGGCAGAATCCTAATCTCTACGCGCTCTATATCACCAACTTCGGTTGCGGTCCCGACTCATTCATCACGCACTTTTTCAAAGAGAAGATGAATGGCAAACCTTATCTGCAAATCGAAGTGGATGAGCACTCCGCCGATGCCGGGGTCATCACCCGTATTGAGGCATTCCTCGACAGTCTGCAGGGCGGTGACAACGCTGCCGTGTCGAAGGAGAGGGGGCACAATGGCAACTTCGAAACTCGCAGGAAGGTTTATGTGCCGCAGATGTGCGATCATGCCTACGCCTTCGCTGCGGCGATTCGTGCCTGTGGGGGTGACGCCGAGGCGCTGCCGGCGACGACGACCGAGACGATGGCGCTGGGGCGCAAGTTCACCTCCGGCAAGGAGTGCTTCCCCTGCATTTTGACCACCGGCGACATCATGGCCAAAATCGAAGAGCCCGACTTCGACCGCGCCAACAGCGGCTTCCTGATGCCGTCGGCTTCCGGGCCGTGCCGATTCGGCCAGTACAATCGCTTCCAGCGGATGGTGCTCGATCATAACGGCTACGAGGACATTCCGATTTACTCACCTGACTCGAAGAATTCTTATCGCGATATGGGCTTCGTCGATGATCCGGGTCAGTTTCGCAAGCTGGGTTGGCAAGGGATGGTGGCAACCGATGTTTTGCACAAGCTGCGCTGTCGGATCAAGCCCTATGAGAGAGAAGGCGGCCAGACAGAATCGGTCTATTGCAAGACCCTGGAGTTGCTCTCCGAAAAGCTCGAAGAGCAGGCCGACCTGGCGGAAGTACTCCATGTCTGCGCCGAGATGTTTGACACGATTCCGCGTGACAATGGTCAACGCAAGCCGCTGATCGGCGTGGTGGGCGAGATTTATTTGCGGCAGAATACTTTCGCCAATAATAGACTGATCGACTTGCTGGAGAGTCTGGGCGCCGAGGTGGCGCTGGCGCCGATGGCGGAGTGGGTCTTCTATACTAATTTCACCTACAAGCGCCGCCTGGTCAAAGAGCACAAGTTCCTTGAACTGGGCAAAGCGATCCTGACCGATCTCTATCAGCGCCGGATCGAGCATCGCTTCATGCACGCCGCGACTGAAGTCATTCCGCTCGAACATGACCTGCCGATGGAGAAGCTGCTGGAGCTAGCTTATCCCTACCTGCATGTTTCATTTTCCGGGGAAGCGATTCTCTCGATCGGTAAGGCAATCGAGTATTTCAATCGCGGCGCCTGCGGCATTATCAACGCCATGCCTTTCGCCTGTATGCCGGGGACGATTGTGACGGCGATCTCCAAGAAGGTCAGGCAGGACTATGACAATCTGCCCTGGCTGAATATGTCCTACGAGGGCCTTACCGGGGCCAATGAATACACCCGTCTGGAAGCATTTGTCTATCAGGCGGAGCGTTTCCGACCGGCGCTGGCCGCGAACTAACCCAACTGATAAATTTCTTTGCCGGGGGCGTTCAAATCTCTATCTTGCCCGCCGTTGTCTTATGGACTTGCCATGACTGAATTCCAGCGGCTCACAGATCAGACAGTCGACTACTTGTTGGCTGAAAATCCGGCCTGGGCGACCTATGTCGGGATTCACGACTACGACGAGCTTCTGCCCTCGCTCTCGGCCGAGCGGCTGGCGGACCGGCTCGCCCGACTCCATGGCTTCTGCAGTCAGTTGCAGAAAACCGACGAAGCCGGGCTCTCAGATATTGAGCGCCTCGACCGTCAGGTCCTGCTCGGAATGCTGACCAGTGAGATGGTCGATCTCGAAGAATACCGAAGCTGGCAACGCAATCCCTACCTGCCTTTGGAGCTCGCGACTTTTGGGGCTCTCATGCTGGTGGCTCGGGATTTCGCGCCGCTGCCGCAGAGAATCGACTCACTCTGCAAGCGGTTAGATGCAGTTCCGGTTCTTCTCCGAGAGGCGCAGGAGAATCTCGGTGTCGTCGACTCGGTGCCGACTGTCTGGGCGGAGATGGCGGAGCAGGGGTGTAGCGACGCGGCCCACTATTTCGGGGAGGTGCTGCCGCAACTGGCAGACGCCGCGCCTGAACTGGAAGAAGAGCTACACCGGGCCGGAACGAGAGCGGCCTCCGCCTGTCAGGATTATCTGACCTTCCTTGAAGGACAAGTCACCGTGCGGACCAAAGGCAGTTATGCCCTCGGTGAGGCGGGTTTCGCGCGGTTGCTGAAAGAAAATCATGGTCTGACGCAATCATTCACTGAAATCGCTCAGTTTGGCATGGATTCGGTGACCTCAATTATGGCTGAGATGGACGAGCTCGCGGAGCAGATCAGCCCCGGTGCCGGCCGTCGGCAGGTGCTTGATGACATCAAAACGAATGCGGCTGCCACTGGCGATGTTCTCTCCGCCTACCGCGAGGAGGTTGCGAAGACCCGTGCCTTCGTGGTCGACAGGCGGTTGGTCACGATCCCGCCGGAAGGTAATTTGCTGGTCACTGATACGCCGGAATTCAATCGATCCACTTTGCCATTTGCGGCGTATGTCCCGCCGGGAGCCTTTGAAACCAAGAGCCAGGCAGGATTCTGGGTGACTCCGATAGACACGTCAGCGCCGGAAGAAACCCAGCAGCAGCAACGGCGCGGTCATAACCACTACTCGATGATGCTAATCGCTTTGCATGAGGGCTACCCGGGGCATCATGTGCAGCATCTGCATGGCGCTAAAGCCCCGTCGCGAGTCTGTCGGCTGGCATCCTCGACCTTGTTCGCCGAGGGCTGGGCGCTCTATTGCGAGCAATTGATGGCGGATGAGGGCTACTATAGCGAGCCGGAAGCGCGGCTCATGCAATTGACGCATGAACTCTGGCGCGCCTGTCGGGTGATTATCGATGTCGGTTTGCATACCGGACAAATGAGTTTTAGCGAGGCAGTAACGCTTCTGGTCGAAGTTGTCGGGGCCGATCCGGTGAATGCGATTGCCGAGGTCAAGCGCTACACCTATAATCCCGCGCAGCCGCTGAGCTATCTAGTTGGCAAGCGGGAGCTGCTGTCGCTGCGGGATGCGGTCCGGGATCAACAACGTAAAGACTTTGACCAGTGTCGGTTCCATGACCAACTCCTGAGCTATGGCAGAGTGCCTTTTGCCTTCCTCCGTGGACCGCTGCTGGAACAAAAATGAATGGTCAATCGTTAGATATTGGGTGTGCAAGTGTCCCCGGTGGTTTAACCGGAGCTTTGAAAGGAGAGCTTAAATGTCGCAACTGACCGCTGTTTCGGATGATACATTTGAAACTGAAGTGCTAAATAGTGAGATTCCCGTAATCGTCGATTTCTGGGCTGAGTGGTGCGGTCCCTGCCGGATGATTGCCCCGGCGCTGGAAGAGATCGCCAAAGAATATGATGGCAAGATCAAGATTGCCAAGCTGAATGTCGATGAGAGCAGCCGCACGGCGGCGCGTTTCAACATCATGTCGATTCCGGCGCTGCTGTTTTTCCGTGGCGGCAAAGTCGAGGATCAGGTAATCGGCGCGCTACCGAAAAAACAGCTTCTGGATCGGGTCGACAAGTTTCTCGGTTGATAGGTGATGGCAGTGACCAACCCATCAGCGGAGAAAATCTCCGAGATCCTGAGTACCTCCAGACGGATTGCCGTTGTTGGCGCGTCCGCCAAACCGGATCGGGCTTCGCACGCTGTCGCCAGGTACTTGATTGAGCGCGGCTATGAAGTGCTGCCGGTCAATCCTGCCGAGGAAGAGATTCTCGGACAAAAATGCTATGAATCGCTTTCTGAGATCGAGGGGCAAATTGACATTGTCGATGTCTTCCGCAAGTCGGAGGCCACCGATCCGATAATCGACGAGGCGCTCAAGATCGGTGCGCCGGTGATCTGGTTGCAGGAAGGTGTGATCAACGAAGCGGGCGCCAAACGTGCCGAGGCTGAGGGCGTAACGGTACTGCAGGATATCTGCATCAAAAAGGAACTGGCGAAACGCTAGTTCAGATTGATACTTCTTTTCGAGCGCCTCGGGAACCAATTTGGCTCCGGCGCTCGTATAGCTTGTAGAGAGAGGCGATCTCCGCCGACTATAATTGTATAGCTATGCGTTACTGGCGTGGATACAGACAACCGATGGGTGCGCGCTCCTCAAGCTTCGGCCCACCGCTGACTCCGGCGATCAAATGGCTGATGATCGCCAATGGCGGCGTGTTCCTGCTGCAGTTGACCACTGGGATGTCCTGGATGAATCAGTGGCTGGGACTGGTGCCGCGCGCAATTCTGACCGATCTTGCGATCTGGCAAATCGGCACCTACATGTTCCTGCATGGCAGCTTCCTGCATATCGCGATGAACATGTTCTTTCTTTGGATGTTCGGCGCCGATCTCGAACGGCAATGGGGCTCGCGTGAATTCCTGAAGTACTATTTCCTGACCGGTATCGGTGCCGGCATCTTCACATTCCTCATAAACATCAACTCCACCATCCCCACTATCGGTGCCTCCGGCGCGATCTTTGCGGTCCTGATCGCGTTCGGGATGGTGTTTCCCAACCGGATCATTCTCCTGTGGTTCATTATCCCGATCAAGGCCAAGTACATGGTCATTGGTGCGATTGCTCTCTCAATGTGGGCGTTGTATAGTGGTAATCAGCCCGGTGTGGCCCACTGGACTCATCTGGCCGGCGCGCTGATTGGCTTCCTCTATCTCAAACAGGATTGGCATCTTCCCAGCATCTTGCGGCCCTTCCGGCGTTTCAGCTCAAAACGCAAGACCAAGGCCAAGCTCAAGGAGAACCGGGAGCAGGCGGAGTTGATGTCTGAGGTCGACCGGATTCTGGACCGGATCAATGAGTTGGGCGGCTATGAACACCTGAGCGAGAAAGAGAAGAAGACTCTCGAAAAAGCTTCCCAACAGCTTTCCAATAAGCGAAATTAGAAACATGCGAAAGCGGATTCTGGTCACCGACGCTTCTGAGGCGGTCCTTGATGTCTGCCGTGGCGCACTGACTGGTCGCGGCTACACGGCGGTCTGTCACAGCGATGGCCACGCGGCCCTGCGCGAAGCAGTGCAAGGGAACTGTGATCTGGCGGTAGTCGCCACCGAGACCGCTGGCATGCCCGGCTATGAACTGGTCGGCAAGCTGCGTCAGACCGACGAAACGAAGAACCTGCCGATCCTGATGCTGATTGGCAGCAGTGAGCTGCTGGAGCCGGAGGAGCTGCTGAATGCGGGCCCCGATGCTACGTTGACCAAACCCTTTGCTCCGCAGGAATTGCTACACAGAGTCGACTCGCTGTTGCTGCGCCCGCCGACTGCGGCTGCTGAGAGCGCGGGTGGGGCGGAGGATGACCTCACCAGTCTCCTGGAAACTGAAGCGCAGTTCACCCAGTCACATGGCGATGAAAACGACCTGCGTCAGTTTCTGAACGCGATCTCCGAAGAGGAGGAGCGACCGGAGCCCGCAATCGCGGAACTTGTGGATCGTGTCGAGCTTGTCGATAGTGAGGCCGAATCACAGCTACAGGAGACCAACGTCGCCGATGACCGCGAGGCCCCGGTACAGACTCCGACCCCGGAACATGAAGCCACTATCGGTCTGGACGAGTTCGATACTCTGCAGGGGTCGGGGATTTATCTCGAGACTGATGATCAATCCGAGCAGAGTGAGGCGGAGGCGATTTACCTCGATCGTGATTCCGAAGCAGCGCTTTTGTCAGCCTACGAATCTGCTGGTGACGACGCGACTAAGCTTAAAGAAGCGTTTGTCCGTGAACTCGCGCAGGCGCTGGCGCGAGAGATTGCCGCCAAGATCGATTTTGAGAAGTTGCTGGCTCGTTTGGATGAGAATCTCACCGCCAAAGATCGCTACTAGTTGACCTTCTGCATCTCCGCGATCATCTCTTCCGGATCGACCACTCCCTGCATGATTTTGCGCACATTGCCCTGAGCATCAAGCAACAGCGTCGTCGGCAGCGAGTAGTGCCGCAGTCCAAAACGTCTCATGAAGTCCTGAGTCGTCGGCGTGTCCGATTTTTCCAACTGAACTCTGATCGCCACAAAGCGTCCGGCCTCGTCGGCGACTGAGGTATTTCCGAAAGTCTTCTTTTCGAGCACACGACAATTGGCGCACCAAGTTGCCCAGGTGTCGATCACCACCGGCTTACCCTCACTCTGCGCTCGCGCCAAGCCGCTCTCAAGCTCGGTCTCCCAGTGAATCAACTCTTTCTCGGCAACTGAACCGGCCGCGCCGACATTGCCCAGCCACTTGGAGGCCGGCTCCAGGATGAAGCCCTGCGAGATGAGCATCCCGAGCAGCAGGTAGATGCCGATCACAAAGGCCAGGATACCGAGCA
>JBDRQZ010000465.1:0-5921 GCA_043826025.1 bacterium
ATTCGCAAAGTTTTTTCAGCCGGAGCGTGCATGATGTCATGCGGGTTGTAGGTCATCTTCGCCGGTTCCAGTTTGAAATCCAAGGCTTTCCTGCCTTTGGCTCCAGGCATCCGCTGCTTTTTCTTGTGCAGAAGGTTGTACTGTCGCTGGTACTCCTTGGCTTTCTCGCGGTGAGCAAGGTAGTACTGGCGCTGGTATTCTCGCCGCCGGCGCTTGGCCTCTTCCGGCGAGAGCGGTGTCTTCCGCTTGCGCCTTGTCTTGGTAAGTGTTATTTTTGCCATCCCCGCCTTCCCTGGCAAAAGCTCTAAGTCTCTCTACTCCAATTGCGCGAAATACTATTCCAATCTGGGATTTGGAATGCTGCCAGTTGCATGTAACTTGTAACGAAGTTATAATTCGTCAGTTAGCTTGTCAAGGATTTTTTCGCATTCTGTACAGATTTTCGAAAATTCGACATGTCTCCTAAATTCTTAAGCCCAACTAGGTTCCAAAGCAAAGGCGACGACTCTATAAACAAGAGCCGCCGCCTTCGAAAACAAACCTCTTTATAGCCAGTCGATTAGCATGCTCACCCAGTTACGCAGTTCTTGGACACGGTTGATGAACAGAGAGATTCGTGCCATCACTGTATAACCGAAAGAAGCGCCAAAGCCGATCATCAGCGTGTAAATACCGATCTTCGCCATCCCGCCAAACAGGCCCTTGTGCTCTTTGGAGAAGAAGAAGTAGATCAGCGACGCCATCGTCAGAAACACGATCACCGCATCCCAGATCCCTTGCGGCACTCCGAGGAAGCCGCCGGCGCTCAGATCGAAGCCGAGTTTGACGGTAGTCCCATAGATCTGCTGGATTACCCGGTTTTTCATTTCCAGCGGAATCGCCAGACCGGTCGCGATGCCCATGTAGAAGGCAATCGGGTAGCGACTGATCCAGGAGAGCTTCCGCGAGAAACGGAAGTACATCATCAAGCCGAGCAGCAGGGGTATGACGTACCAGAGCTCGGTGTAATCGGGGATCCAGGTGTCGTCGACGAACAGGTGATTGAACAGGTTAGGTCTCAAACCATTGTAATAGAGCAGAACTACCATGTAACCGGCCGAGATGCCGACGACCAGGTGCTCCGCAATCTTGTAGAGCGGATTGTCCTTGTACAGGAAGGAGAAGGTGAACAGTGTCAGAAGGCCGTAGAGCGAGGTCCACAGCACCATTTCAGTAGTGACTGCTTGTTCCATCACACCACCCCCTTCTTTCGTTTGGCTCGTTTATCCAGGAAGAACCCGATGTTGCCGACGACGATGAATGCGATGATCACCAGATGGGCGAAAATCTGCACCTTCATTGCCTCCACCGCCGGGCCGGTGTTGGCCAGCGGTCCCTCGTTGGCGGCGAGATGCTCATACTCTGCCGCGCCTTTCATGCCGCCCATGATGCCGAACAACTGCCCCGACTGATAGTAGGGATAGTAGTCAGCGGCCTGCACGCCGGTCATGCCCATCGCCAGCTTGACGCCATAAGCGCCATTGCCATAGGCCACCCAGGCGTCGGCGACGTTGGAGCCGGTGAAGTCGATCACACACTTGACATCATCGTAGTTGTTGATCCCGACCATCATCGGAATCGAGTCAAGCGGGTTGTTGTAATAGTCCTGCGGGAAGGGGATGCGGAAGTTGCGTCCCATGCTGAGGATTACGATCGCATAGTAGGGCCGATAGCCCAG
Source organism: bacterium (assembly GCA_043826025.1). Lineage (GTDB taxonomy): Bacteria > Zixibacteria > MSB-5A5 > CAIYYT01 > CAIYYT01 > JBDRQZ01. The sequence goes on from JBDRQZ010000465.1 coordinate 1,718, forward strand.
AAACATATAGTCCTCGCCATAGACCGGCTCGATGTCATGATAGATCCTGGTAGAATCCACCACATTGAGCAGCGATTGCTCCGCCATCCCCGCGCCATTCTGCGAGAGGGTCAGAGCGATCACCTTGATCTTTTTGGCCAGACATTGCTCGAGGATTGCGTAGGCCATCGGTTCCAGTTCGGCCAGAGCATTAGGGTCATAATCGAACCCCATGACGATGTAGTCGCCCGCCTGCAGCGATTCGACATAATCGAACACCTCGCGCACTTCACGGGAAATCCCCATCGGTGCGGTAATGTCAAGAAACAACGGGCCGACGACGAAGATCGCCAGCACCAGGAAAACCCAGCGCCGATCGAGGCCCAGTAAGCGTTCATATAGTGTCATTTTACCAGACCTCCTTTCTAGTCTCGTCCCAGATAGTTGCGTTCGATGCCAAGGACGACTTTGAAAGCCGTCGCCACCATGCCCAGGCCCACGCCGATCAGGATCGCTCGTTTGGCGGCAAGGTTTGGCGTTAACAGGATCCAGCTCGACAGATCATTCAGGAAGCTGGTGACGGGGCCCAGCGGCAGCAGTCGACCCATCAGCACCAGGGCTGACACCAGCAGCACGGTTGCCAGAATCGAACGGGCGCGGAAAGCGCGGTAGGCCGCCGAGGCGATGAAGAAGGCCAGCAAGCTGAACATCGTCGATTGAATCGGAATCATGATGTAGTTGAAGAAGCTGCGATACATGTAGCTGGCCTGGCCGCCGATGATCGGCTGTCGATCCTGCAGGGCGCCGAGCCCCGAGATGCCTGTGCTGATCGCAGTCATCTGTGCGGCGATGCCGGCGCCGCTTGCGGCAAAGGTCGCGGAGTCTGGTGCCCCCGTCAACGGCTGAACTTCGGCCTTCAGCCTCTCACAGGCCGCAACCACGGCCTGCAGTGCTGCCGTTTGGTCAGCGGTCTTGAGTATCCAGTCCTCGCCCAGGATATAGTTGGCAGTGGCGGCGCAGGAATCAGAGAACAGCACAATCGTGGCTACCGTTGCGCTGTTGTCCTCCGTGGAAAGCTCTGCCACCGATTGCGACAAGGTCGTGCGATAGACATTGAGTGTGTCCACCGCAGCATTTGTCGGAATCGTCGGCGAGTACTTAACGCCCGGGAATTGAATCCCGAAAAACATCATCACGAACAAGCCGGAGATCGTGATGACCGAGTACTGCCAGTTGGGCAGCCGTCGTTTAATGCGCACCAGGCTGACTCGCACCAGCGAGTAAATGCCGAGCGCCATTGCAAAGATGCCGATGATAATCAACCAGTCAGACATAAAGTCTTTGACATTGCCGGAGAACTCCGACGGCACAAAGAACTGCACCGCCATCACCACCCCGGCGAGGAAGACCAGCATCAGCGGAATTTCACGTCTCATCGATCAAATTCCTCCTCAGCCGTTGATGGCAAAAATGGTTTCCAGCAAGTCAACATCGAAAACAGCTCGCAAGACCAGGGCCGCCAGCAGAGCGAAGACCACCAGCCCCTTCATCCAGTCCTGCGCTTTCAAGGTGCCCAGCAGAATCGGCTCACGACTCAGGTAGACACTGGCGGCGTAGAGTTCTTCACCGATCAGTGTATAGTCGCAGGCCACCAGAAAGAAGGGCAACTGAGTGATCTCGTCGGTGCCGGAGATCTGAATCGAGCCGGCCAGCGCACCGGTCTCAGCCAGCAGTAGCGACTCGGCGTAGAACTTGCCGAGATAGAAATTGGCGGCCGGTTTCTCACGCAACATGGTGCCGTTAACCGCCGCGACATAGGCAAACTGCGACTGAGTGACGAAATAGACCGAGTTTGGATCATACTCGTCAGGTCGACCGGCATCCATATAGGCGGCACGAACCGTATCCTCGGCCACGGTCAGCACCAGCGGATCGTAGATCGGCACCAGGAGTGGTGTCTGATACTCGGCCACTTTACGCGCCACCCGCGCCAGAATCGCGAAGGAGGCGATAGTGGCGATGTCGGCAGCAGTACCGAGACCGAAGATATAAAGCGTCGGCCGACCCATCTCGGTGGCGCGGCCGATGGCATCATCAATTGCCTCAATGCCCGCCAGCGGTCTGATGTAGAGCTTCTTTTCCTTCTTGGCGGCATTGATGTAATAGAGCGTTGCCAGCAGGAAGGCGAGCACAAAAAAGAGCACCGCCAGAGTCCTGGTGTCGAACCATTCATCCTGAGCCTGCGCCGGACCGGCAATCGCCGATACGGCGAACGTGTCAATCGAATACGCATCCACCCGATAGTAGAAATCCTGGTTCTTGGGGAAATAGCGCGGGCTCTCGGTATTGGCTTCGCCTGCGTCGGAGTACTCGTTCGTGCCGTTCGGCACCATGTCGCGTTCCGACCAGACCGTTGCGTCGGGACTTTCTGCCCGTAGTATCTTATAGCTGATCACATTGTTGCGCCCGCCGCCATCATCGGGCGAGATCTCCCAACGAACGACGATTGCATGACCGTCATCGTTGGGGGCGTCCTCTGCCCGAACATCGCCGGCCGGCGCAGGTGGGACCGGAGTAGCGACGACTGCCATGCTGTCGCTCACGGCCGGAGTGTCCTCCTGCGCTGCCAATGGCGGCGGCAACAGCATCAGCACCATCACCAGAAGTGCCGGAATCAACTTTCTCACTTGCACCTCACTTGATTGAGTCTATTCAAAGAATATTAAGCCAATCCTGGAAAAGAAAGGTCACGCGGCCGATCAACAATGAGATACGCCCCATGACCGTGTATCCGAACGATGCACCGAAAGTGACCATCAGTACCCAGATCCCGAGCCGCGAGGCGGCGCCGAACCAGCCCTTGTGTTCCTTCGAGAAAAAGAAGTAGATCAGGCCGCAAAGCACACCGAGAATGATTACCCAGTTGGCGAAGCTCAGCACAAACTGCCCGCCCGCCTCGAGCGAGAAATTGCTGACGAAGTGGCCCGCGCCCTGCCAATCGACAAACATCGGTTGGAAAGTGTTATTGATCTGTGACATGAAGTCGGAGCGCAGATAGCGTGGCAGGTTGAGTCCGGCGGTGGTGCCAATGATGAAAGCCAGCGACCAGCGCGAGATCCAGCCGATTTTTGGGACCAATCTCATCAGGAGGAGGATGCCGAAGACTATCGCGATGTAGTAATGGTAACGATAGTATTGGAACGGGACTTCAAAGAACTCTGAAAGTGGTCTGGAAATATAGGGGATGACGCTGCCCACGAGAGTCCCCCAGAACCCCTGACACATCCAGAAGGCCGCCGAAATACCGACATAGAGATGCTCGGCGAATTTGTAGTAGGGATTGTCTTTGTAGAGGAAGGAGAAAATCGCCAAAGTCAGGAAAGCCGCGAAGGTGACGAAGAACCCGTCGCGGACGCTGACCCAGGTCGATTCCGATTCGACTGAACTCGCCTTGAAGATCCAGCTGACAATGAAGATGACGAGGACGGCCAGCATCACCAGTCTGGCTGCGTTGCGTGAGGTCATGTTACTTCTCCCCCCGTCGCCGCGACCGGAAGAAAGCAATATTGCCGATCACGATGAAAGCCATGATTACTACATGCGCCATAGTTTGCGGCCCCATCATTGTTAGCGCCGGGGTGTCGATATCCTTGAAGCGCTCATAGCCTTTGATCAGCAGGGACTCATACTCGGCGGCGCCTTTGGTGCCGCCCAAGAGGCCGATTAATTGCCTGGGGTAATAAGGGTAGAGCAGGGGGGCAGCTACCGCTGCCGAACCGCCACCAATCGGGATATCGCCGCGATCGCCCGCGAACAGCACCCACTCCTTGACTCCCGGTGTGCCGCCGCCAACCGAAATAATCAAATCCATTTCTTTCAGCGAGTTGACACTATTGAAAATTGGCAGTGAATCGAGCGAGGTCCCGTTGGCATCGGTGGGGTGCAACTTCCGAATGTCGGTAATGATCACATTGATCACACCCTGGTTGCCGGTTTTGTAACCAAGCACCGCCCAGTCTCTGCCATAGACGGCCTCGTCGCCGAACTCCGGAACGAGGACCTCCTCGATACAGGTATTCATCAGCGATTTGCCGGTCGCCCAAAGCGACATCAAGTAGAGCTTGTGTTTCTTGGCCAATGCGTGGCGCAGGAAGTTATTGGCCATCGGACCGACTTCAGGTTTCATTGCCGGGTCATAGTCAAAGGAGATCAGAATCTTCGAGCC
>JBDRQZ010000466.1:0-2621 GCA_043826025.1 bacterium
CCAGCGAATCGTCGCACCCCTGGTTGCTGCGCTCGCTCTGATTACTGTGAGTTTTGCGGCTCTAACCGCAGCCTCGGTTATCCTGCCGGTCGCCTCTCCAGTGCTCTGCCTTTGTCTGTTTGCTCTCATTGCGCCAATCTCTCGTTCGAGCGAACTGCCCGACCTAGGCTGGGAGAGCGGCAGCCATGCCGACGAATCGCTTCCCTGGACAGCCGATGAGCCGGTGGCGGTCGATCGCGACAAGAACAGGGAGCTTGATTACGAAGAGATGTCCGAGCGGGTTGCTTCTGCAGACCAACCCTCGCGGCGCAACTTCCTCGAGACAATTCGTCTCGATTATAAGGCGATGACCGGAGACTCCGACCCCGCCGGCATGCGCCGCGAAAAAGGTCGGTCTCAGGAGATCGATCTTACCGCCGAAGCGAACACCCCGGCGCATAAGGACACCAATCTGGGCGCCACGCGAGCGATCACGCCCGATATGTTATTCGAGCCCAATCTCGTCGATGCGCCTAGAGCAGAGCGCCCGCAACCAGAGCCTGAACAACTGAAGGCCGCTGCGGATTTAGCTTCGGAGCCTGCTCCGGCAGCCGAAAGCGCGCCCACGTCGGAGCACACTTTCAGTGAAGATGGCATGCCGTTAAGCTTCGGGCGCTATGTAGTTATCGAACCGGTCGGCATGGGTGCGATGGGCACCGTTTACAAAGGCAAGGACCCCGCCATCGACCGACTGGTAGCGCTGAAAACGATCCGTTTCGATGCCCTGGCAGGACAGGCCGATCTCGAAGAAATCAAAGAGCGCTTCAACCGTGAGGCGATCGCGGCCGGTAATCTTTCGCACCCGAATATCGTCGTGATCTACGATGTCGGCCTGCAAAAGAATCTTCAGTACATCGCGATGGAGTTCCTCGAAGGCTACACGCTGGAGGCACTGCTGGGTCGCAATCTGCAACTGAATTATCGCATCGTCGCAACCATCGTCCGGCAGGTCTGCTCAGCGATTGAATACGCGCATGCTGCCGGAGTGATTCACCGCGACATCAAACCAGCGAACATCATGGTGCTCGATGATTTCAAGATCAAGGTGATGGACTTCGGCATTGCGCTCTCTCAGTCATCCTCGATGACCCAGACCGGCATGGCGATGGGTACGCCCAACTACATTGCTCCGGAAATCCTGCGTGGTCAGGAGGCGACGCCGCGGTCCGACATCTTCAGTCTCGGCGTAGTACTCTACGAGTTACTTACTCATCGCAAACCATTCCAGGCCGACAACATCAGCGCGCTGGTTTATAAAGTAGTCCATGAGCAACCACAGTGGCCAACCGAAGTCGATCCGAAAATTCCGGCGCTGTTCGATGTGGTGGTTAAGAAGGCGCTGGCCAAGAATCCGCAGGAACGCTATCAGAATGCGCGCGAGTTCGCCGCTGCGCTGGAAGATTTCACGGTCAGTATTAGGCGTGAGCCGGCGCTGGCCTGAGAATCAATCTGTCAAAATTGCTTGGGGAATAGCGAGAATGACCGGTGCCGCACCGGTCATTCTTGTTTTTCATCATCTTCGTCGAAGATATCCTCTGCCAGCGATAAAGCTACGCCTGAGAGCATCACCTCGACACCCAGAGTCGAGAAATCCGAGGAGATCAAATCCCGGTTGATTTCCGCGTAAAGCGAACAGGCCGCTTCCCGCTCAACGACCAGGCCGGAAATTCTGTCTTCCGATTCGGCCACGAAAGTCACTTCACCCAGCTCTTCGCTGGTCACAAAACCGGAGCAGTTGTGCAACTGCAGATGCGCGGCGCCCGTGTATACCACAATCAGCGCGCCCCGTTCCTTGCCCAGCTCGGTGTCGGGATAAATCTCCAGCACCAGGGAACGCTGCTCCTCGCGCTGGACCAGCTTAAGCCGGAAATGGTCGGTCTCCCAACCGGTCTCGGCGGCGCCGATAATCGCGGCGATCTTGTCGATATCTTCTTGCTTGAACATCGATCTGAACTACTACTTGTCGCCCGCTTTGGGGGTCGGCTTGTCATCATCGTCGGGGTCACCGATCTTCTTAATCTCGTCGGTACCCTCTTTGACCGCCCGGCGAAAATCAGTGATACCTCGGCCCAAGCCGCGTGCGATTTCCGGGATTCGCTTGGCGCCAAACAGAACCAGCACCACCAGCAGAATCACCAGAATTTCTTGCCAGCCTATGCCACCTAACATGTGACCACAGCCTCCAGTCTCCTGCCCCTATATATACCACCAACGGAAGTAGATCAAGACCATTACCAGAAAGAGGACACTGACGAAATTGATCTTGAACATAAAACCGATAGTGAAACTTATCGAAAACAAGTCGACGGTAGTCGGCGAAAAGCCAACTTCCAGATGTTTTTGAAACAGCGTCTTGGCGGCACCCTGCGGCAGATACTCGCCGATCAGATCGCCCAACAGCCCGCCGACGATTGTCGCCAGAATCAGCGATACCAACAGGAAGGTGATTTCATTGCGTCTCATACTCTCACCTTAGACTGCCGAGAGGCCACAATAGATTCGAAAATCCGCAGACCATCGTCGGAACCAAGCAATTTCTCGACCGCCCGCTCCGGATGCGGCATCATCCCCAGCACGTTTCG
>JBDRQZ010000467.1:0-2303 GCA_043826025.1 bacterium
ACAAGGCGATTAACAACGCGAAACCGTTGCTCGAGGTAAAGTCCCGGCGGGTCGGCGGCGCCACCTATCAGGTGCCGATCGAGGTTTCTCCCGACCGACGTACGGCCCTCGCTTTCCGCTGGCTGATTGGGTTTGCTCGCAAACGCTCCGAACACACCATGTCCGAAAAACTGGCTGGGGAGTTCTGGGCAGCAGCTAACAATGAAGGCTCGGCGATCAAGAAGCGAGAGGATACGCACAAGATGGCGGAAGCGAACAAGGCGTTCGCGCATTTCCGCTTCTAGATTCAGGATTCGAACAAAGTTCCGCTGAGGCGGTGGAGAGTTGACGAAGCCGGTTTAGCGGAAATTTTTTGTCTGTAAAGTAGTGATGGACCTGGCAAGATTAAGAAATATCGGCATCATGGCGCATATCGACGCCGGCAAAACGACGACGACGGAGCGCTTTCTCTACTACACGGGAAAGACGCATCGAATCGGCGAGGTCGACGACGGTGCGGCGGTGATGGACTGGATGGAGCAGGAGAAGGAACGGGGAATTACGATTACCTCCGCTGCCACGACCTGTTATTGGCAGGACCATCAGATCAATATCATCGATACCCCCGGCCAGGTTGAGTTTACGGTCGAGGTTGAGCGCTCATTACGGGTGCTCGACGGCGCGATCGCGATATTTTGCGGCGTCGGCGGTGTCGAGCCGCAGTCGGAGACGGTTTGGCGGCAGGCGGATCGCTATCATGTGCCCCGCGTTGCCTATGTCAACAAGCTCGATCGGGTCGGCGCTTCCTTTGACCGGACGCTGGAGATGATGCGCAAGCGTCTGACCATGCCCTTCATTCCGGTGCAGTTCCCCGATGGCGAGGGTAGCGAGTTCAATGGCATCATCGATCTGCTGATGATGAAATACCGAGTTGCCAACAGCGATGATCTGGGCGCGACTTTTGAGGACCTGGAGATTCCCGAGAAGTTTCAGGAAAAAGCCAAACAGTGGCGCGAGCGTATGCTGGAAGCGGTTTCGGGCTACGATGAGCGTCTGACGGAGCGCTATCTGAGGGATGAGGCGATCACCACTGAGGATATCATTGCGGCGCTGCGCAAAGCGACGATAGCTTGCAAGGTGGCGCCGGTGTTCTGCGGCTCTTCACTCAAGAATAAGGGCGTGCAGCGTTTGCTGGATGGCGTCATCTATTTTCTGCCGGCCCCCGGCGATCTGCCGCCGGTTGTCGGTATCGATCCGCGAACGGAAGAGCCGATATCGCGCAAGCTCTCACCCGATGAGCCATTCAGTGCTCTGGCCTTCAAGATCGCGACCGATCCGCATGTCGGCAGCCTGGTCTATCTCAGAATTTACTCAGGTGGTATGAAGGCCGGTGCCGCGCTTTATAATGTCAATGTGGACAAAAAGGAGCGTGTGTCGCGTCTGCTTCTGATGCATGCCAATCGTCGCCAGAGCCTCAAGGAGGCGCGCGCCGGGGACATCATTGCTGCGGTCGGCCTCAAAGCGACAGTTACCGGCCACACGCTGGCCGATCCGGAGCAGCCGATCCTGCTGGAAACCATGGCGTTTCCGGAGCCGGTGGTCTCCGTTGCGATTGAGCCCAAGACCAAAGCTGATCAGGATAAACTTTCCGAGACCATGCGGCGTTTAGCGGAAGAGGACCCGACTTTCCGGGTGACTCACAATGAGGAGACCGGTCAGACGATCATCTCCGGCATGGGTGAGTTGCATCTTGAAATACTGGTCGACAGAATGCTGCGTGAATTCAAGGTCCATGCGAATGTCGGCAACCCGCGAGTTGCATACAAAGAGACGATTACCGAGAAGGTTGAGTCTGAAGGCAGGTTTGTCCGTCAAAGTGGCGGCCGGGGCCAATTCGGCCATGTGGTCGTCGAATTGGAACCGCTGCGTAACGGCACGCCGATGAAATTCGAGAGTCGGCTGAAAGGGCAGGTTATTCCAGCGGAATTCATCAGTGCGGTTGAACAGGGGATTCGCGATGCGATGACCAGCGGCGTGATTGCCGGCTATCCGATGACCGGAATCAAAGCCACGCTAATCGACGGCAGCTTCCATGAAGTCGATTCTTCCGATCTTTCCTTCCGGATTGCCGGTTCTCTGGCGCTCCAGGACGGGGCCCGTCGGGCCAAACCGGTTCTGTTGGAACCGCATATGGACGTTGAGGTTATCGTCCCGGATGAGTATCATGGCAGTGTCACCAATGATCTGAACAGCCGCCGATGCGAGATTCTGGGTATCGACCACCGCGAGAACGGCCAGGTGATTCATGTTCGGGCGCCTTTGGT
>JBDRQZ010000468.1:0-2264 GCA_043826025.1 bacterium
TTGCCGACCGCGTGATGGAACAACTTCCGGAAGGAGAACCTTCAAGCCTGGCGGAGCGGCTCTGGAAGATCCTGCCGATTTCCTTCGCGGCGGCTGTTGCGCTGGTCGGTTCGATTATCTGGCTCGACTGGTCCTGGCTAAGCAGACTGCTGCCTAGTATCCATCTCGCTGCGGTGGAGCGGCAGTTCAATGCCGGCCTGGCGTTTCTCCACAGCGCCCTGCCTCTGGATCAGAATCTGCTGGCGATTTCGGTCGGTGTGGTGCTGCTGTTAGTCTATTTGGATAAGCTGCTGCGGCAGGCCCGTCACCGCACGCTACAGGTCTGGTAGAGCGCCGCTCGCCCACCCCCACTTGTTCAGAATTAGTCCAGTAAGCTTCCGGCAAACTCAGCCGAAAAGATGGTTGACGGACGGATCGATTCCGTCGGTCGAGCCAAACGAGGTGGATGCTATGAATCATCTGAATTTGCCACCCGGCGCAAGGGGGAAGAGGATTTTGAGAATACTGACAGACTACCTGAGTATCCTGGCTGTGCTGCTCCTGATCGGCTGCAGCAGTGGGCCGGCACCGGTGGCGGAGCTTCGCCATTTCCCGGTCGATGACATGTCCGGAGTCTTGGCTCTCAGCAATGTTGAACTCGATTCGGTGGAATCTACTGATGGTGGTGGCTCGCTGCGGATCTCCGTCAGCGGACCGGCGGTTATCGAACTCTTCACGGTCGAAGACCTCGATATCGAGAATGTGATGCTGATCTATCAGGCGCATCTGCGGACCGAGAGTGTCGACGGCCAGGTTTATCTGGAGATGTGGTGCGATTTCGAGGGGCTGGGCGCATTCTTCTCGCGCGGCCTGCAATCGCCACTGACCGGCGACAACGAATGGTCGACCGCCTCGACGCCGTTCATGCTCAAGGAAGGACAACGGCCGCAGCGGGTGAGACTTAATCTGGTGATCGATGGTTCAGGCACCGCCTGGATCGATGATATACGACTATTGACCAGTTCGCTCTCTTAAAGGTGGCGGCACATGCTGCCGTCGGATACCTTACAGGCGTCCCGAACTTGCGTTGGGGCGCCTTTCCCTTTATAATCCCTCCAGTTAATTCGACCCGCTTCGTGGAGAGTGTATGAGTCTGGTTGATGATCTGAGACGATTGCTCGGTGAGGAACTGGTGACCGACAACGCCACCTCATTGGCGAATGTGGCGATAGATGAATCCGCACTCGAACCGGTGACGCCGGCGGCGTTGGTCTGGGCGGAAAGCGCAGAACAGGTGGCCGAGTTGGTGAGGTTCGCGGCCGATCGCAAGGTGCCGGTGACGGCGCGCGGCGCGGGCAGCGCGCTGGAGGGCAGCACCATACCCAGCGCCGGGGGTATTGTGCTCGACCTGTCACGACTTAACCGAGTGCTCGATTTCTGGCCGGATGATCTCCAGGTGCGAGTCGAGCCGGGGGTTATCTACGACCAACTAAACGACTACCTCAGGCGGGGGAGTCTCTGGTTTCCGCCGGCGCCTGGCGGCAGCTCCGATGTGGCGACGATCGGCGGAATGGTGGCCACCAATGCGAGTGGCATCTACTCGGTAAAATATGGCGGTACTAAGGATTTCGTGCTGGCCCTGGAGATTGTCGATGGTACCGGTCGAAGCTGGAATCTGGGTGATCGCGCCGTAAAGCGATCAAGTGGCTACAACTTGGTCGACCTGCTGGTCGGGTCGGAGGGCACCCTGGGGATCGCGACCGCGATCACCCTGAAGTTGCGGGGGATCCCGGAGGATCGTCGCCAATTCGCTTTCAGTGTCCCCGATGAAAAATCGGCGGCGCGAGCGGTCTCCGAAATGATGAAGTACGGACTTGATCTGGCCGCGGTCGAGTTTCTTGACCGCAATGTAATCGCTGCGCTTAACCAACTGAATAATTACGACTTAGCGGAACGCCCCGGCCTTTTTCTGGAGGTCCATGGGGCCGAGCCGGTGTTGGACGCTGTCCAGGAAGCAGCCGGACTACTGGCCGCCGATCTTGGCGGTGAACCACTCCGCCTTACCTCCGGGCAGAATCCCTGGGAAATCAGGCATCATGTGACCAACGCGATCAAACTGCGCCGACCCGGCTACGAGATACTCCGCAACGATGTGGTGATTCCGATCTCCCGGTTGCCGGAGATGGTTGCCTTCTGCGAGGAACTGGCAAACGAATCTGGATTGCTGGTGCATGCCTTCGGTCATGTCGGCATGGGATTGCTGCACGCCCTCACTTTGGCCCGAC
>JBDRQZ010000469.1:0-2843 GCA_043826025.1 bacterium
GCGACCAATCCGTGGGGTCGTTTGTACACCACCGATTGCGCACCGGTTGTTGACACCATCACTGGGGAAAGTCCCGCAGACCCGACCTATCGTTACGTCTCCGGTTCCGGTGTGAACAACGACTCGACGATCGCCTTCGACGTGACCTGGTATGCTTCCGGTCATCCGGATAGCGCCGACTTCATGGTCATGCACGTCGCGCTCGGCCCGGGCCCGAAGTATGTGAGCGAACTGACCGGCGTCTCCGTGGCTTATGCCTGTGACTGGGATATTCCTTCCGACACCGGTTCCGACAACCGTGGCTATGTCGACGCGACCGAGCAGATCTGCTATCAGCAGGGTCTGTATGCCGGTTCCGCGCAGTCGAACGAGCTGCGTTACGGCGGTATGGCCTATCGCGGTCATGACGAAACCAACGAGTTCGCGTCCGGCGGCGAGGTCTGGGATAACCCGCGTTACGTCTACGTGATCAACGGCTACCATGTTGACACCCTGTCTGCGCGTGTGCCTGGCATGAGTGGCTGGCATACCAACATTCCGGACAGTTCAGCGGCCGGTGACGACTTGAACTCGATTATCGTGATTGATAACGCTGCAACGATCAGCGCCGCCAAGGGCACCAATCCTGAGTTCAACATCGTCTTCCTCGGCATCAACCCGAACGAGAACCCGAGTGCGAACTACGCCTCCATCCTGCGCAAGGCTGAGACGTTTATCTGCACTTACATCTCGCCGGATGCCACTTACTGCCCGCAGGGCAGCGAGCTGTGCACTGGTGATCCGCTCACCGGTTGCAAGCCGGGTGATGCCAACGGTGACGATGTCGTAAACATCACTGACGCTGTGTATATCATCCAGTACGTTTTCGTGCCGGGCTCCCCAGCACCGAGACCGTGGTCGATTTGCAGCGGTGATGCCAACGGCGACTGCGTTACGAACATTACCGACGCAGTGTACATCATCCAGTACGTCTTCGTGCCTGGCTCGCCGGTGCCGATTACCTGCGAGGCTTTCGAGCTGATACCACCGCCTTGCGGTGGCCCTGGAAACTACAATCCTGGCCCGTGGTAGACCGACTGGACTGAATCCTTAGTCGTTTTTTGACGACAACAAGGCCGCCCCACCCGGGGCGGCCTTTCTAATTGGAATCTGCCTCCTGCCTGCTTTGCGCCAGCCTCGAATTGTTGGGAGTTTCGCAAAAAAGTCGTTGACTTAAGTTCATGAGTCGGCGTAAATTGTAAGTGGAACGAAGGTGCTAATCGTACTTAGCGGCAGGGATGCTGTGTGATTTTCAGGCTCCCCGCAGTCGGTTTTTGAATGCTTGAACCAGCAATTGAATGAAGAGATTCTATACGCAACACTTGGAGGCAAAATGAAGAGAACATGGTGGTTCTTGGCTTGTTTGGCGGTAATGCTATTCATAACTCCGGCATGGGCAGATCAGGACCCGCATGACAAAGACGCGGCAGACACCGTGATCGTCAGGCCTTATTCATTCGTGCAGGCGACTGCTCCCTGGCCAGATTCAATCGGAATTCCCGTTGAGATTTGGGCGGATGACACTGTTAAAGCTTATAATCTGGGCCTGAAAGTGACCGGTCCGGGAGCCCAGTATTTCCGCATTTCCTCGATCGACCATGACGGTCCATGCGAGCCGGCTTTTAATGCCCCTTCGGCAATATACGACTGGGACTCAACCACTGGTGTCACCTTCGGATGGGTTGATTTCACCAGTGCCTTTCCCTGCTTGAGTCCTCAGGGCCAGCTTGCGACAGTATATCTGCAGGTCGATCCCGCGACGCCGGTCGGCATGACAGCCAGTCTCGATTCGACATTCGTCGCCCCTGCGAGCTTTTTCCTTTTCGTGCTTCAACCTTCCTACCAGGTTGCGCCGCGGTTCTACAATGGCGCGTCTCACGGCATGCCCAACATTCTGCTCGGCAATGCACCGCCGGTAGTAACGCCGGTGACGATGTACACCCTCGATGCGGTTGATTCGCTCGTTGACAATACTTCTGGGTACATGCCGATCATTACAATGCACGAATCTGAAGTGCTCTCCTTCGAAGTCACGGCGACCGACTATGAAGATGCGCTGACCGATCTCGCGGTGCAGGGTACGCCGCCGACGAACGCGACATTTACCGTCGATGGTATTGTCGGTACTTTCACGTTTAGTCCCGTCGCCGGGCAAGGATCTATTGGTGATGGCACGGCGTATGATGTGACTTTCGTCGCGACCGATGACGCCGCGAACACGGGAACCTATGTGGTTCGGGTAATCGTTCTCCAGGGTGGTGCGGTAACCGATCTGGAATCGCCGGTTCTGCCGGATCAATATTCTCTCAGACAGAACTATCCGAATCCCTTCAACCCGACAACGACCATCGACTTCGCGGTTCCGAGATCGGGCGATGTCCGACTCGAGATCTTCAATGTCCTTGGTCAGAGCATTCGGGTGCTGGTCGATGAGTATTTGAGTGCCGGGGAGAAGCGCGTGCAGTGGGATGGTGTGGATGAGTCTGGTCATCCGGCATCGTCCGGCGTCTATCTCTATCGGATGACTGCTGAAGATTTCGGTCAGACCAGGAAGATGCTGCTTCTGAAGTAGTTCCCTGGCGATTGTGCATGATTTTGCATAAGGCCCTCCGATTAGGAGGGCCTTTTTTATCCAGTTTTGTTACTTCTTTGTTTGCGCCTGTAAGTGCAATAATTGTAGTGAGTTAACGAGATTAGCCGAGTTCGAAAAACACAAATCAATTGACTTTGTACTCGCAATATGTTACATAAGGTCCGAGTGTAGGGCGCATGATAGCAGTAACTGGACACAGATTCACGATCGG
>JBDRQZ010000470.1:0-5729 GCA_043826025.1 bacterium
CGCGTGACCAGCCGTCACTCTGTTCGAGGAATGAAAGAGCCTGCCGAAAATCCCGGCCATAGTACCAGGAGAGGGGCAGGTAGCATCCGAGGAAGTCATGCACTCGTTTGCCGAAGGAGCGACTTGCATTTGCGCTGTCAGCCATGTCTTTACTTTAGCTGTTTGCGGGCGGCTGTCAAGTCACTCGCTCTGCTGGGCCGGGTAGGAACCGAGAATCTTGAGGAATGAAGTGATCTCCCCCAGATGGTTGATCGCATTACGAGCGGTATCATCTTCGGCGTGACCCTGAAAATCAAGGTAGAAATAGTACTGCCACTTGCGGCTGCGTACCGGCCGCGATTCGATTTTGGTCAGGTCAAGATCACGTAGGGCAAAAACCGAGAGCGCCTTAAAAAGTGCGCCCGGCACATTTTTGAGGGCGAATACTATCGAGGTCTTGCAGTTTTCGCAGCGCTCGGCTCTATCACGGCTAAGGATCAAAAAGCGCGTGTAATTATCGGTTTCATCCTGGATGGCGGCCGCCAGGATTTTCATCCCATACAGTTCTGCTGCATAGCGGCTGGCAACTGCTGCGATTGCCGGATCGCCGGTCCCCTGCAACGCCTTGACCGCTCCTGCGGTATCGTAGGCCGCGCGCTGGGTCAGCTTCTGCGCCGACAAGTAATCCCGGCACTGCTCCAACGCCACCGGGTGGGAGCTGACCTCCCGGATCTGCTCAAGTTTGCTTCCCGGCAGTCCGATCAGGGCATGCTCGATCCGCAGGTCCTGCTCCGCGATTACCTGGAGACTGCTGATCAACAGCAGGTCATAGTTGCGGTGAATACTCCCGACCAGTGAGTTTTCAATTGGGACAATTCCGAGATCGGCTTCCTCGGTTTCAACCGCCCGAAAAACATCCTCAAATGACCGCTGTGGGATCGGTTGCAGTTGCCCGCGGAAGAAACGTTCGGCGGCTTCATGGGAGTAAGCGCCCAGCTCGCCTTGAAATGCGACTGTCGGAGTCTTCATACATCATTCTACGGCGCAAATCGAATTCGCTTTAGCCGCCTTAATAAACTCAAATCGGGAGCTTTTTGTCGACCGCCAAACTGAACTTATTTATCCTGTTTTCGTAGGAGAAATCATGACGGATAAGAACCTCTGCTTTCTATCCCACGACCGATTCGAAAGAGACCTTAAGGCTGCTTTGGATACTGCATTTACAGGAGGAGTGCGCAATGGCGAGAATGACACGCCGGGAGTTTCTCTCGACCGGCGTCAAACTGGTGGCGCTGGCTTCAGTGCCGACATTTCTGCCCCTTAGTCCGGCAAGGATTCTGGCCGGGCCGGTCGAGAAAGGCGATTTGACGGCCTACCTCGGTCTATTCCAGGTGGACCAGGAGCTGATCCGCAAGGTTATGGCGGTCGCTCTGGAGAAAGGTGGCGACTACTGCGACCTTTATTTCGAGCACAAGATTTCCAATTGGGTGGGTCTGCAGGATGATCAAGTCAACCGTGCCTACAGCACAATCGATCTCGGTGTCGGTATCCGAGTGATCGAAGGCGATCAGACCGGCTATTCCTTTACCGAGGAAATCACCCCGGAAGCGATGCTCAAGGCGGCCAAAACTGCCTCGAATATCGCCAATCAGGGTGCAACACCGGGGCCGGTCGAGGTCAAGTATCGCAATCTGCCCGACTATTATCCGACCGAAGTACTTTGGGAGACGGTTGGCATCGAACAGAAGATTCCTTTCATCCAGGAGTTGAACCAGAAACTCAAAGATAAAGACAAGCGGGTAATCAAGACCCGGGTCTGGTATGGCGATGAGGCCAAGCACATTCTGGTTGCCAATTCAGAGGGCCAACTGGTCTGCGATTACCTGCCGATGGCCGATCTCTCCGCCAGTTGTACGGCGGAGCAGGGCGAGAGGCGCGAGGAATGCTGGTATACTCTCGCGGCCCGGAAAGGGATGGAGCATTTCACGCCGGAGACTATGGATCGAGTCGCCGCGGAAACGGTGCAGCGCACGGTCACGTTGCTCGATGCGATCCAGCCTGAGGGCGGCGAGATGGAGGTTGTGCTGGCCGCCGGCAGCTCCGGAATCCTCCTGCATGAGGCAATCGGCCACGGCATGGAGGCCGATTTCAACCGCAAGAATGAATCGATTTACTCCGACAGCATTGGCAAGCCGATTGCCGAGCCGATCGTGACGATTGTCGACGACGGCACCGTGCCGAGTGCGCGCGGGGCGCTCAATGTCGATGATGAGGCCAATGGCACCGAACAAACGGTGCTGGTTGAAAATGGAATTCTGCGTTCCTACATGCACGATCGGATCAGCGCCAAACACTATGGCGTCAAGCCGACCGGCAATGGACGACGGGAGTCCTTCCGCTACATGGCGATTCCGCGTATGCGTTGCACCTACATGCTGCCCGGCCCGCATGAGCGTGAGGAGATCATCAAGAGTGTGAAGAAAGGCCTCTATTGCGAATCCTTCACGAATGGTGAAGTTCATATCGGCCCCGGGGATTTCACTTTCTATGTCAAGACCGGCAATCTGATCGAGGATGGCAAGTTGACGCGCCCGATCAAGGACACCAATATCATCGGCAATGGCCCGGAGGTTCTGCGCCGGGTGACGATGGTTGGCAATGATCTCGCGATGGATGTCGGTGGCGGCACCTGTGGCAAGGCCGGGCAGGGGGTGCCGGTGTCGATGGGTCTGCCGACAGCTAAAGTCTCGGCGATCACGGTCGGCGGCACCGCCGGTTAACATGTGGCACGCATAGGAACATGAAGAGGCTAACGATATGAAAACCAAAGATAGACTGGAGCTTGCTCATTGGGTGGTGCAGCAGGCACAGAAAGCCGGCGCCGATGAAGTCGCGGTAAATCTGGTGAACAACCGCGAGATCGATGTCGAGGTCCGGGAGCAGAAACTCGATCAGCTCAAGGAGTCCACCCAGAATTCGTTGGGCTTGACGATTTACGTCGACCATCGCTATTCCAGCCAGAGCACCAATGACCTGCGCCGCGACTCGCTGGGGCGCTTTGTCACAGAAGCGGTGGCGATGACCAAGTACTTGTCGCCGGATGAGTTCCGCTACCTGCCCGACCCCAAGTACTACGAGGGTCAGGCCGATCTGGATCTCAAGACGATGGATGCCGACTATGATGCACTGAGTTCGCAGGAACGAATCAAGTTTGCTCAGGAAATCGAAAATGCCGCGCGGGCTCACAGCGATCAGGTCATCACCTGCAACTCCGGGTTCAGCGATTCCCAGTACGAGGCGATCAAGGTTCACAGCAATGGCTTCGAGGGGGTCTCACGCGGGACCTCGTATTCCGCCGGTGGCGAGGCGACAGTCAAGGATGAGGGCGACGCTCGTCCCAGCGACTGGGATTGGCGCACGGTGCGCTTCCGCCGGGAGATGCCTTCGCCGGATGAACTGGGTCGCAACTCGGTGGTCCGGGCACTGGCCAAAGTCGGGCAGAAGAAAATGGACTCCGGCGTTTACGAGATGGTTATCGAAAACCGCTCCGCCAGCCGACTTCTTTACTCGCTCATTGAGCCTCTGAGCGGCTCGTCGCTGCAACAGAAGCGCTCTTTCCTTGATGGCAAACTGGGTCAACAGATCGCTTCGGAGAAGCTGACTATTATCGATGATCCGTTGATTGTCTCCGGTCATGGCTCACGGCTATATGATGGCGAAGGTCTGGCGGCGAAACGTCGGCCGATCATCGAGAAGGGCGTGCTGAAGTCCTTCTATATCGACACCTACTACGGTCGCAAACTGGGAGTGGAGCCGACCACCAGTGGCACCAGCAATCTGGTATTCGACCTTGGTGACAAGACGCTCGAGGAGTTGGTGGCCCAGATGAAGCGAGGCATTCTGGTTACCGGCTTTATCGGCGGCAACTCCAACTCCACCACCGGTGATTTCTCGGTGGGCGTCATGGGTGTCTATGTCGAGAATGGCAAGCGGGTCAAACCGGTCAATGAGATGAATGTCTCAGGTAATCTGGCCGACGTGTTGATGCAACTGGCCGAGATGGGGAATGATACCTGGACCTATTCATCCTGGCTGCGCCCCAGTATGTATTTCAACGAGATTCAGTTCAGCGGGGTTTAGATCTCTGGTGAGTGGATGCAGGAGGGCGGCTTCCGCAAGAGGCCGCCCTTTCTTTTTGGCTGCTCGTGGAGGTCAAGCCGGCTTGACTGGATCGAGCTTGCTGCCGGTATGAGCCACCGCCAACTTCGCTAAAGCATCATGCAGCCGCCGATGGCGGTTGCCCAGTTCGACGAACTTCTTTTCCTGCCTGCCACCCTTGGCGCGGATTATCTGTGCCAGTCCGACGCGATCCCGTTTCGACCAGGAGGCCAGGCCAGCGATGTTGACCAGCAGCGGGGCTAGCCGGTCCAGAGCCTCTCGCTCAGTCGCGGACCAGGAAGCGAGGTCGGATATCTCCAGCACCCGGCGCAGTCGAGCTGCCGCGCTCCGCTCCATTGCGCGTCGATTACCCCCTAACTGCTTATTCGCCAGAATAGTGACCGCGTTAGAGAGGCCGACTAATGAGAGCTCTCGGTAGTCAGCAGCGGTTATGCCATCGGTGCAAAAGACAACATCTGATTTCGAGAGTTGCTTGAGGGTCGCCAGCGAGCAACGATAGCTCTGTTTCGCGCGCAGCTTCTGGTTCTCGCGCTCAGCCAGCTCCCGCACTCTTGCATCGAAAGCGCGAAAACCAAGTCTGTAGTAGAACCAAAATGCCCCCGACTTGAGCGGCTCATCATCGCCGTGTCCCATCTGGCCTTTGCGCACGAGAAACACCCGAGAACCAAAATGCTGGTAGAAAATGCGGAAGAACTGCTCAATCAAGTATGCCGATTCACCGGTCCGAAATGCGGGGAAGACATTGACTGCAATCTCGACACGATCAAAAAGCACCACCGCGACTCCATAACCGATCGGCAAGCCATTGCGCACAAACATCGCCCCGAAGTTGGCCTCCAGCGGGAGCCTCGATTCAGGTTTGGTGCCGAACAGGTAAACCTGCAAACCGCGACCCGGCTCGCAGAGGCAGACCTCCTCCGGGTTGGCATTGGTCAGGGGAAACAGCTCGCGGTAGCGTACCGCCAGCACTTCACTGACTTTGCGGACCAGTATTTCGCCATCTCGCGGCGACAGCAGTTGCAGTGCCCTCCCCGGCTTGCGCAGCTCATGCCGGAGGTCAGCACTTCGCCGGCGCAGGGGTGTGCGTTGATAGAATCTTCCTGCGCTTGCGACACGATTCATCGTCCGCGAGGCATGGGTGTCGCCAAGCTGCCAGAGCAGCGGCAATTCAATCGACTCATAGAGCAGATGCTGGACATTGTCAGGCAGTCCGGAGTTCTTGAGCAGATTCAAGAGGACCAGCAGCGTGGTTGGCTGCGACCGGCTGCGCGCCTCACTCAGCCAGCGACAGACATCGAAGGCATCGGCATTGTCAAGCAGGTCATTCTCCTGCCAACTGACCAATAGTGGCAGCACCCCAGCAATTGCCTCGACTGGTTCCTCACTAATTCGTTCCCAGTTGATTTCGATCTGCTGCGGATACCAGCGCGAGAGTTTCCGGGCCATCTCGTAGGTGAAGATGTGCTGGATCTCAGTGTCACTGATACCGGAATTGACCAGGCGCACTCCGACCGGATCGCCCCCCCGATCCTTGTAGATGTCGAGTCTGGTGGCGAACTGCTGCAACTGCT
>JBDRQZ010000471.1:0-2444 GCA_043826025.1 bacterium
ACACAAAGTAGTGGTCGTTGAGCAGATCGAGGATCCCAAGACGGCAACGGGCATCGTGAAACGGGATATTGTAGAGATTATCACGCCCGGCACGGCTTTGATCGACGACACCGATCGGATCGGTTCCTCGCCCTCTTTGGCCGCCCTGGTGCCCGGTGCCAGACACATCCTGGGCTTGGCCGTACTGAATTTGGCTACCGGTTCCTTTGCAGTCGACGAAGGTCCACAAAATGCCATTGTGGAGAGATTGCGGGTGGCGGAGGTCAGCGAGGTTGTCATCCCCGATGACTCCGATCTGGCCGAACTGATTCACCAGATGCCCCGGTCTGTTGTCCCGGCCCAGGTGAGTGCTTTCGGCCGATGGAACTTCGATGGCGACACCGCTGTTCGAGAACTCAACGATCACTTTGGTACCTCGACCCTGGAGGGCTTTGGAATTCGCAGCTGCCGACTGGGTCTGGCGGCTGCGGGAGCCATACTTCGATACCTGCGTGAGAACCATCGCGAGCAGCTGCTTCATATCGACCGCTTAACTCGCTTTGATAACGAGCTAACGATGGTTCTCGATTACGGCACGGTGCGTAATTTGGAGCTGGTTCGTTCCATTCAAACGGGTACCGAAGAGCACTCGCTCTTCAGTGTGATTAACAAAACCCAGACTGCGGCCGGCGGTCGCCGTCTGCGGGACAGTCTCTTGCGACCGTTTCGAATCAGGGCTCCCATAGAAAAGCGCCTGGCGGGGGTGGCCGAATTGGTGCGTTATCGCGATATGGCCGGCGATTTGACGGAGCAGCTTAAAGGACTGGCCGATCTCGAACGTCTGTGCGGAAGGTTGGGCGTGGGCAAGCTCAATCCTCGCCAGGCAGCCGCAATCGGAGCGGTTCTCAGGACCTCATGTCGCATTCGTGAGATTGCCAAGGCAGCGACCAGCCCGCTTCTTGCCGAGCTCAGTCAGGCCCTGCCGGATTGCGATGATATTGTTCAAAGGCTGGAGGAGGCGCTGGTCGACGAACCGCCATTGTCGATTAACAAAGGGGACATCATACGGCCGGGGCATTCAGGCGAGTTGGATGGACTCAATGGCTCTATCCGTGACGCTCGGGCCTACATTGCATCGCTGCAGCAGCAGGAACGCCAGCGCACGGGTATACCCAGCCTGAAGGTCGGTTTCAACAAGGTCTTCGGTTATTATCTGGAGGTCACCAAGACCCACTCCGAGGCGGTGCCGCCGGACTACATTAGAAAGCAGACGCTGGTTAACGCCGAGCGATACATTACGGCAGATCTCAAGAAATCCGAAGACCTGATCCTGTCGGCTGAGGAGAAGATTTTTGAGCTCGAGGAAAAGCTATACCGAGAGCTGGTCGATTTTCTGGAAAGCCGCCTGGCCGACTTGATTTCCACCGCCCACATTCTGGCCGAGTTGGATCTTGTCAACGGACTGGCCACGCTGGCCGTGGTCCATGGCTATTGTCGACCCGAATTGTTCGAGGATGGTCGCCTCAAATTAGTTGGTGGTCGCCACCCAGTAGTAGAATCGGTCTTGCCGTCCGGTTCCTTCGTCGCCAATGATGTCGACATCAACACTGCCGATGAAGCTATGGTGATCCTGACCGGCCCCAACATGTCGGGTAAGTCGACTTATCTGCGTCAGTTGGGCCTGATTGTCATCATGGCGCAGATCGGTTCCTTCATTCCGGCCGACAGTGCTGAGATTGGTCTTGTCGATCGAGTATTTACGCGCGTTGGAGCGCTGGACAATCTGGCTCGCGGTCAGTCGACTTTCCTGGTCGAGATGGTCGAGGCGGCCAACATTCTCAACAACGGCACCGAGAATTCGTTGATCTTGCTTGATGAAATAGGTCGCGGCACCTCGACCTTTGACGGTCTGTCGATTGCTTGGGCGGTAGTGGAGTATATCAATGAGCGAATCGGGGCGCGTACCTTGTTCGCCACTCACTACCACGAGTTGACTTCAATGGCCGAAATCTACCAACGCATTCGCAACTATCAGGTAGCCGTCAAGCGCTGGGAGGACAAGGTGGTCTTTCTGCATCAAATCATCCCCGGCGGTTGTGATGATTCCTACGGCATTGAGGTGGGGCGGTTGGCCGGGCTACCTCGTACTACCATCTCGCGGGCCAAGCAGATCCTGCGACTTTTGGAGTCGGGGAAATTCAACCAGAGTGAACTGGGTCGGGGCATATATCAGGAGCGGTTGCAACCGTCCTTCTTTGACCCGCAGCCTTCAATCATAGAACAGAAACTTCGGGAAGTTGATTTGGATAATATGACACCGGTTCAAGCCCTGCAGTTTCTGGAAGATCTAAAAGGCAAATTGTCTTGAGCGAAAGATCATCGTCATCGGTCAAGAGGTGGATCAGACCGCTGCCGGAAAACGTGGTCAACAAAATTGCCGCCGGCGAGGTCATCGAGCGGCCGGC
>JBDRQZ010000472.1:0-3467 GCA_043826025.1 bacterium
CCATCACCGGGGACGCACCTGCATGCTGATCTGTGATCGGCGGCTACTCGACAAATATGGCGGTGAGGCGGCGGAGATGGAGGGCCTGGTCAATTACTCACTTTACACCCGAGGCGTCCAGGTCGGCGTCCTGTTGCGCGAGTTTGAGAGTGAGAGAATCAAAGTCTCGCTGCGTTCCCAGAGCTCATTTGATGTCGCGGCGCTGGCGCGCCGGTTTTCCGGCGGCGGACATCCGACAGCCTCCGGCTGCAACGTACCGCAGCCTCTGGCCGAAACGCGCCAAACTCTGCTGGACTTGATCAAGGAAGGGTTGCCGGCATGAATGGCTTCCTGTTGATCGATAAACCCTCCGCCAGCACCTCATTCGATGTCGTCCGCAGTCTGCGTGAGCTTTTCGGCGTTCGGCGGGCGGGGCACTGTGGCACGCTCGACCCGTTGGCCACCGGGCTCCTGGTGTTAGCGCTTGGAAAAGCGACCAAGCTGGCGCAGTTTGTCGCCGGACAGCAGAAGAGCTATGAGGTGGAGGCCAGCCTTGGACGGCGCAGTGATACCTATGATCGCGACGGTGTACTTTCCGAGACGCTGCCAACCGGGCACATAACTGCTGAAATGCTGACCGAATCGCTACAGGAATTCCAGGGCGTGATAAATCAGCGCCCGCCGGCTTTCTCGGCGCTCAAGCGTGATGGACGGCCACTGTACAAATATGCCAGGGCAGGGGAGGCAATCGAAATCCCTGAGCGTGAGGTCACGATTCACGAAATCCGACTGACCGTTTTCGAGTCGCCGCTGGTGAAGTTTGCTGTTACCTGCTCGAAAGGAACCTATGTCCGCAGTCTGGTGCATGATCTCGGCGAAAAACTCGGCTGCGGTGCACATGTCACTGAGCTGCGGCGCACGGCGATCGGCAAGATCAGTATTGCCCAAGCCCTCACCATTGAGGAAGTCCTGGAACGAGTGGCAGCCGGCAGGGCAGACACCTGCGTCGTCGGCATCGCCGACATGCTTGAACTTCCCGAACTGGTAGTCGACCCTGGCAAAGCCGCGGGAGTCTCGCAGGGCGTCGAAATCCGTGCCAATGATATTGTGAATCCTGGGCCGGCAATCAACGCCGACCAGTTGGTGGCCTTACGCAACGGCCACGGCAACCTGCTCGCGGTTGCGCGAACGCTGTTGGGCTCGGCGGATTTTGCCAGCCGGGGCGATGTCAAAGCAATTGAATATGTGAGGGTCATGTAGGTGGAAGTCTTTCGCGAGCTCAAGCATGCGGCCTCTTTCTTGGAAGGCGGCACGGTGGCCACGATTGGCTCCTATGATGGCGTCCACCTCGGCCACGCCCAGATTCTCGACCGCCTTGCGGCTGAAGCGCGCGCGAGTTCGTTGAAATCGCTCCTGATCACTTTCTCGCCACACCCGCAGCAGGTCATCTCGCCGAAGCGGGCACCCAAGCTGCTCTCGACCACCCCCGAGAAGATCAAGCTGGTGGCACGCCACAATCTCGACGCGATGTTTCTGATCAATTTCGACGAAAAGATGTCGCGGGTCTCCGCCCGGGATTTCCTGGGGCAGTATCTGCTTGGGGGTTTCAAGCTGCGCCATTTGGTAATCGGTTACAACCACGCTTTCGGCCACCAGCGCGAGGGCGACGCCGAGTTCTTGAAACAGGAGTCGACTCATCGCGATTTCAAGTTGACATTAATTGAACCAGTAATCTGTCGGGGCGAGCCGGTTCACAGCTCCCGCATCCGCAAAGTGATTTTGCATGGTGATTACGATCTGAGCCTTGAGCTGCTGGGCCATGATTACCAGATCACCGGTAAGGTCGTGCATGGCAAGGGGCTGGGGAGCTCGCTCGGTTTCCCGACGATCAATATAAAAACGCCACCGGAAAAGCTCATTCCCCCGAGCGGAGTTTATGCCGCCTATGTATTAATCGATGGTGACCGCCGCGAGGGGATGATGTATATTGGAGAGTCGGATCAGGATTACGCTCTGGAGGTAAACCTGTTCGACTTTGATCGTAACCTCTACGGGCAGGAGGTTGTGGTAGCGCCGTTGCGGTTTGTGCGGCGCTCGCTGCGGTTCGCTCACCAGCATGAGCTGGTCGAGCAGATCCGTGCTGATGAGAAGAGAATAAGAGAGATGTTTAAGTAACACTAAGGAGATTTCGAACGTGCCTCTATCAACCGAGAAGAAGAAGCAGATCATTGAGCACTTCAAGCTGCACGACAAGGACACGGGTTCGCCCGAAGTGCAAGTCGCGCTCTTGACTCAGCGCGTCAATGAACTGACGCTGCATATGCAGCATCACAAGAAGGACCTGCATTCGCGACATGGCCTGCTCAAACTGGTGGGCAAGCGCCGGCGGCTGCTGGATTATCTGAAACGCTCCGATATCGAAAGCTACCGGAACCTCATTAAGCAATTAGAGCTACGCCGCTAGACGCCGGAAGGAAGCAGACATGGAGATTTTTGAATTAGAACTGGGCGGTCGCACTCTCTCAGTCGAAATCGGGCGAGTTGCCCGGCAGGCACATGGCGCTTGCTGGGTGCGCTACGGTGACACGGTCAGCATGGCCGCTGTTTGCATGGATGACAAACCCCGCGAGTACCGCGGCTATTTCCCGCTGACCGTCGACTATCGCGAGAAATCCTACGCGGCCGGGAAGATTCCCGGCGGTTTCTTCAAGCGCGAGGGGCGCCCTTCGGAAAAGGAAATCCTTTCCGCCCGCTTGATCGACCGACCGATTCGTCCGCTGTTCCCACGGGAACTTCACAACGAGGTCCAGGTGATGGTCACGACGTTGTCCTCCGACCAGGAAAACGACGCCGACATTCTGGGCATCATCGGAACTTCGGTGGCGCTCAACATCTCGAAGGTCCCCTTCGGCGACGTCCTGGGCGCTGTCCGCGTCGGCATCCTGAATGACCAGATGGTCGTTAACCCGACCTTCAGCCAAATCGAGGAATCCGACCTCAATCTGATTATCGCCGGCACCCGCAACCACATCCTTATGGTGGAAGGTGGCTGCGCTGAAATCAGCGAGCATCAGATGCTGGAGGCGCTGGAGTTCGGGCATTCACACATCAAGTCGATCTGCGATTTGATCGATCAGATCAGGGCCAAGCTGGGTCAACCGAAGTACGAGCTGACGCCGCCCGAATTGCCGGACGGCCTGAAAGAAAAAGTGCATGGGTTGGCAGAGGCCGCAATTGTCGCCGCCAATGAGATCTCCGAGAAGGTCAAGCGGGCCGACGCGATTCGCAAGGCGCAAGATGATGCTGTGGCCGCACTCGAAGAGGAATACGGCGATTACATGGTATATATCCATGAGTTCCTGGAGGACATCGAAGCCGCTGATTTGCGCAAGCGCGTGCTCGCTACCAAGAAGCGTGTTGACGGCCGCGGCCTGAACGACGTGCGCCCAATCTATTCCGAAATCGCCGTGCTGCCGCGCACTCATGGT
>JBDRQZ010000473.1:0-3052 GCA_043826025.1 bacterium
CCGACGAGAAGTTTGAGGTTTAAGCCCTGGCATGAATTTCTATATCACGACGCCGATTTACTATGCCAACGCGCAGGTGCATATCGGGCATGGCTACACTACCGTTACCGCCGATATTCTGGCGCGGTTCCATGCGCTGGCCGGTGAGGAAGCGTTCTTTCTGACCGGGCTCGATGAGCATGGCTCGAAAGTCGCGGAGGCGGCCGCCGAGGCGGGGATTACCCCACAAGAGCTGGTCGACCGTAGTGCCGCCTATTTTAATGAAGTGCTCGGTCTGTTTGGCATTCGGCACAGCTACTTTATCCGCACCACCGACCAACGGCATGAAGAGGGTGTCAAGGCGCTGTTGCGCAAACTCTGGGAGTCGAAAACCCCGGCCGGTGAGCCGGTGATCTACAAGGGCACTTATGAGGGTCTCTACTGCACCGGTTGCGAGAAATTCATCACCGAGAAAGAACTGACCCCGGAGGGACTCTGCCCCGATCATCTGAAGAAGCCCACTAAGACTTCGGAGCAAAACTACTTTTTCCGGCTCAGCGCTTACCTCAAGCAGCTCGAGGAGATGATCTCCAGCGACCAAATCCGAATCATGCCGGCGGGCCGCAAGAATGAAGTGCTGGGACTGCTGCGCCACGGACTTGACGACTTCTCAATCTCGCGTGAAAAAGTGACCTGGGGTATCGACCTGCCCTTTGATCCTTCGCAGAAAGCTTATGTCTGGATCGATGCGCTGCCGAATTATATCACCGCCATCGGCTATGGTGACAACCGCGCTGAGTTCGACAAGTGGTGGACCCAGGGCGAAGTCGTCCACTTGATGGCGAAGGATATTCTCAAGTTTCACGCTATTTTCTGGCCGGCGTTACTTCTGGCAGCGGGCGAGAAAACCCCCGATAGGCTTTTCATCCACGGCTATATCAGTCTTGATGGACAAAAGATCAGCAAATCGCTGGGAAATGCGATCGCCAATGAACGCTTGATCGAAGACTTTGGTCGCGATGCGGCGCGCTATCTGCTGGTGTCGCAGTTCCCCTTCCATCAGGATGGCGACATCAACTATCAGCGGCTCTATGAGCGCTACAACTCCGATCTCGCCAATGACTATGGCAACCTGGTTAGCCGGGTGGTGAAGATGATCTTCGTCAACTTCGATGGCAAGATCCCCCAGCCGGGTGAATTCGCGGCCGATGATGAACTGGGCAAGCTGCTGGACGCAACTCCGGCTGAGACGATGATACGAGTGCGGGAAATCGACCTGCTGGGTGCGGTGGAGACGATCTGGAGCCTGATTCGGGAGGCCAATCGCTATTTCGATCATCGCAAACCCTGGGAACTGGCCAAGCAGGGCAAACAGGATGAGCTGGGGCAGGTGCTCTATCGATCGCTGGAAGCGGTGCGCCTGGTGGCCTCGCTGACCTATCCGATCATGCCGGAACGGTCGCGGCAGGTACTCCGGATGCTCGGCCTGCCGGATGAATACGAGCCACAGCTTGACGATCTGAATCGCCATGACTTCATGAAGCCAGGGGACGAGCTGATTAAGGGTGATAACATTTTCCCGCGCCTGAAAACCCCCAAAGCGGAAGAGAGCGCGGTTGCCAATTCCGCTGATGATGGCGCCGGGTTGATTCCAATCGAGCATTTCGCACAGGTCAAGCTGGCGGTTGCCGAAGTTCTCGAATGTGAACGGGTCCCGAAGGCAGACAAGCTGCTAAAATTGCAAATCTCGCTCGGCAGTGAGAAACGTCAGATTGTCGCCGGTATCGCACAGCACTATGAGCCGGAGACTCTGGTCGGCAAGAAGATCATCGTGGTGGCAAACCTGCAACCCGCCAAGATTCGCGGGCTCGATTCGCACGGGATGCTGCTGGCGGCCAGCAAAGGCGAGCAATTGACCCTGGTCACGGTCGACAAGGACATTCCGGCCGGAGCTACTATCAGATAATCGTCAATGATTGATACCCACGCACATCTTGATTTCCCCGAATTTGCCGAGGACTTCGAAGAGGTTCGCAAGCGAGCCGCCGAAGTCGGGGTTAAGCAGATTATCAATATCGGTGTCGACCTGAAGTCTTCATACAAAGCGGTGGAGTTCGCCAAACGTTACCCAGAAATGTTCGCGGCGATCGGTTTTCATCCCCATGACGCCAAGCACTATAACAAGAAGGTCGAAGAGGAACTGCGCGAACTGGCGAACAACTTCAAGGTAGTGGCAATCGGTGAAATCGGTCTCGATTTCTACCGTGATCATTCACCGCGCGACATCCAACGTCGGGTATTCGTGAAGCAGATACAGCTTGCCAAAAGTCTCGGCTTGCCGATGGTGATCCATATCCGCAATGCCTACGCAGAAGCGCTTGACATTCTTGCCGCCGAAAAAGCCTGGGAGGTTGGTGTGGTGTTGCACTGTTTCTCCGGCAATCGGGAGGAGGCCTTTCGAGCGCTTGATCTCGGTTTCCTGCTTTCCTTCGGCGGAGTGCTGACCTTCAAGAACTCGCGGCTACCCGAACTGGTTGCAGAGGTGCCGCTCGAATCGGTTATTTTGGAGACCGATTGCCCCTTTCTCGCACCACATCCCTATCGCGGGCAGCGCAACCACCCTGCCCTCGTGCAGATGGTCTATATGAAGCTGGCGGAGATTCTCGGCCGCAAGTTCGACGAGGTCGAGGCCCAGATCGACAAAAACGCCGAGAACTTCTTTGAGTTCGCATGAGACCCAAGAAGAGTCTTGGCCAATGTTTCCTGATAAATCAAAACGCCGCGAAGCGTATCGCCGGGCTGCTTGAGGCAACGCCTCAAGACACGGTGCTGGAAATCGGCGGCGGTCGTGGCGAGTTGACTCGCTGGCTTTTGGAAAGTGGCGCGCAGCTTCTCGTGGTCGAACTGGACCGCGATCTGGTTCCACTGCTGCAAGAGCAGTTTTCCGCGCACGACAACTTTCATCTGATTGCAGGGGATATCCTTGAAGTCGAACCTCGCACACTGGTGTCAGCTGGGCAGCAAGTGAAGTTGATCGGCAATATCCCCTACCATCTTTCGGGAGAGATCGTCG
>JBDRQZ010000474.1:0-14981 GCA_043826025.1 bacterium
GCGATCGCCTGCAACAAAAACAAGCGCAGGATCACCTCCGGATCGATCGAGGGCCGGCCATTGTCCTGGCAGTAACGATCCCGCACCGCCTCATGGACAAAACTCAGGTCTAAAACCTGATGTAAGCGACGCAGCGGGTAATCCGCCGGAATCAAGCTCTCCAGCGGCGGCAACAGCGTCAACTCATAACCAAAATCTTCTCGTTTGCTTTGCATGCCCCCAATTAAACCAAATCAATGCCCTGCACGAAGGCTTTTTCAACAAGCCCGGAGCCCCGGGCCACGCATAGGAATCGGCAGATGTGGGCATCTGCCGGGCACATCCTATGGAGCCGGGCTAAATTCCGGCTGCGTAGCCATTGCCACGCCGGTCGGAAGCGCCGAGGAAGCTGCCGTCGGGCTGGATCGCGATCACCTGAAGGTCGCCATACTCGGAGCGCTCCTGCAGGTTGTGGCCCATCGCGGTTAAGGCTTCGATCTGAGTGCCATTCAGACCGCCGGTTTCATAGTAGAGTTTGTCGGGCAGCCACTGGTGATGGATGTGGGGCATATTGATCGAGGAGTCGGCACCCAGACCAAAGCCGAAAAAGTTGAGTATTGTCTGCGCCACGCTGGTGATGATCTTTGAGCCGCCCGGCGTGCCGACCACCAGGGTCGGGGCTCCTTTGTAGAAAACAATCGTCGGCGCCATTGAGGAGAGCATCCGTTTACCTGGCGCTATCGCATTGGCCTCGCCGCCCACCAGCCCGAATTGATTGGCGATACCCGGCTTGATCGAAAAATCATCCATCTCATTGTTCATGAAAAACCCGAGTCCCTCCACCACCTGCTTGCAGCCGAAACTGGAGTTGAGTGTGTAGGTCAGGCTGACCAGGTTGCCGAGTGAATCGGCGACACAGAAATGAGTGGTCGACTCCGATTCTCTTCGTTCAAGTCCGGGCAGAATTTCGCTGGAGGGTGTCGCTCTGGCAGTGTCGATTTCCAGCGAGCGGGCGTAGAGATATTCCGGCGCGAGCAGCATCTCAGTCGGGTTGTAGATGAAATCGGGATCGCCCAGATATTGCGCGCGGTCGGCGTAAGCCAGCTTGCTTGCTTCGGTGAACAGATGAATAAAGCGGACATCGGCCGGGGCCATCCCGGTGAAGTCGAAGTTGAGCAGCATGCCGAGGATTTCACTCATGATGATCCCGCCAGATGAAGGCGGCGGCATCGAGTAGATGGTCAAATGTGAAAGGTCGAAACGGATCGGCTCCCGCCAGATCGGTTGATACTCATTCAGGTCTTGCTCGGTGATCAGTCCACCATGTGCTCGCATGTCGGCGGCGATCTGCTCGGCAATCTCACCGCCATAGAAGCCATCAGCTCCCTGTTCAGCGATAGTCTGCAATACTCGCGCCAGATCAGGCTGCGTCAGTGTCTCGCCGTCGGCATAGGTCTTGCCAGCAGACAGGAAGTACTTGGCTGTCGCGCTGAACTCCGCAAAGTCTTCAGAATACTCGGCGAACAGCTCGGCCAGCGCGCTGTCGACCACAAAGCCGGATTCTGCCAGTGTAATTGCTGGTGAAATCACGTCCGTTAATGGCAACACGCCATGTCGTGAATGAAGCTCGCAAAGCCCGGCGACCGTGCCCGGTGTCCCGGCGGCGCGATAGCCCTTGATCGAAGCATCGGGGATTACTTCACCGTCGGCGTCGAGATACATTCCGCGAGTTGCTGCCAGTGGCGCCCGCTCGCGGAAATCGAGTGCGAACACTTTAGCGGAATCGGCCACATAGATCACGCCAAAACCGCCGCCACCGATATTACCGGCTTGCGGATGAGTCACCGCTAGGGCAAATCCGACCGCTACTGCCGCATCGAAGGCATTGCCGCCGTCACGCAGCACCATGAGACCCGCCTCGGTGGCGAGCGAGTCGGCTGAGGCGATCATTCCGCCATGTGCGCCGGGCGCAAAAGACTGCCCCGGCGGCGCACAGGCCACCAGGGCAGTGAATATTATCAGCAGCAGAGAGCCGCAGAGCCGCGTCGGCATGCTACAACAGTGCCTCCGTCTGCCAGGCGAGTTGCTGATCGGCATAGGGAGAGTAGCCGATATGCTTGTAGCGAATCATGCCATCCTTGTCGATGACGAACAATGTCGGGATGCCGGTGACGCCATACTCATCGGGCAATTGCATGCCGCCGAAAAGCACCTTGAAGTTGTAGCCATACTCCGCCAGGAAGGGACGGACCAGGCTGGTATCCTGCTCCCAGACATTGACGCTGAAGAACTCGACCTGCGCCGGTTTCTGATCGACGAAATCCTGCAAGAGCGGCATGGTCATCCGGCAGGGGCCGCACCAGGTCGCCCAGAAATCGAGCACCACTACTTTGCCGCGCAGATCGGCGAGATTGACAGTCTCACCCTTGAGATTCACCAGGCTGAACTCCGGCGCCGGGGTATCAAGCCTGTCGGCCAGAGACTCCGCTTTGCGCTCCTCAGCACCCTCCGCCTGCATCGTCTTCCGCTCCTCACGCGCCTTCTGGACATTCGCTTTGATTTTCTCCAAAGCGGTAACGTAAGTTTTCAACTTGCGGACCGGCTCCAGATCCGGGGTGCTGGTCAGACGCCGGAGATTAGCGAAGCCGGCATCAATCGCGCGGTCGACATAAGTCACCGCCGAATCGACCATCCCCGCCTTGACATAAGTCTTTGCAAGCTCGAATGTCACCTCACCGAGATCGCGCGCGTCCTGGAGCAGTTCATGGCGATAAACCAGCGCGTCGGCCCAGCGCTCCGATTTCTCATAGAGATCGACCAGTTCTGTGCGCACCCGACGGTTGTCGACATGTGCTTTTGCATAATCGACCAGCAACTGTTCGGCTGCCGCCATGTCGCCCTGATCGGTGTAGTACTCCGACATCATCAGATATGGGGTGACATCATCAGGCGAGGTTACCATCAACTTGCCGGTTACCTCCAGCGCTTGATCGTATTGGCCGCGGTCGCTATAGATGCCGGCGAGTTGCCGGTAAGGTAGCGGCTGGCTCGGCTCGATCTCGGAACACTTCTGGTATTCGGCAATCGCTGCCGCGGTGTCGGGCATTTCCGCACTTAGATATGAGTAAGCCAGGCCAAAGTGGCCCCAGAAGTAGTTGTCGTCGAGTTCGACTGCTTTCTCGAAATATGGCATTGCCTCGGGGCCGGAGAGCGCCCGACCAAGCAGGTAGTTGGCCATTGGCGAATCGGGGTTTTGCGCGAGCAGATCCTGATAATATGCGATTTTCTCAGCGCTCAGATCGAAACCGTCGAGGCCATTCTGTAACTCGCGGTGCATCGCTGTCGAGTTCGGATACTTGGCGACGAAATGCTCGAGGATCGCCCGGTAACCATCGATGTCGCCGCCTTGAGTCGCGGCGGCATAGGCCTCAAGCGAGTCGTTGAGTTCCTGCACTTCGATCGGCTCGGTGTAGACTGCCGCCTGTGGCGCCGCATCCTTGCTGGGTGTCGAGCAGGCAGCCGCGAGCAGCATGAGCGCCAGCCCGGTAACAATGATCAGATATCGCACCATTCCTCCTGTGAACGAGTGGTCCGCAGTCGATTGCGGGGTTCATCTCGGCAGCTCCCGGCAGAGGCTTCGAAATTCGATTGGCCGACCGGGCATTGAAGGCCCGAGAAGTCATATTTAGCCCTTATTATGGAACACAACCGCTTGGATGGCAAGAGAAAAGGGGCGCCCGCAGGCGCCCCGGAAATTTCGTCAGAGTGTCTGTCAGCGAGGAGCTTGCGTCAAAAGCGGAACCCCAGCGAGAAACGGTGGGTTTCCGAAAGTCGCCCAAAATCAACATAGGCATAGTTCAGAGTGAGATCGGTATCCTGCCAGACGGCGAGATTGACACCACCGCCCACTGACCAGCTCTCCTCGGCATAATTGAGTTTCCAACCGCCCCGCAAAAAGAAGGTCTCGGCAAAGGCCACCTCAGTACCGAGCGAGCCCTGTTGCTCATTGTCGGCCGGATCGCGAGCCTCGGCCATTAGGGTGACGCGGCTGGCGTCGCTGGAGGCGATATCATAGGCCACCCCAATCCGGAAGGTCAGCGGCAGATCGTAGGCTTCCACCGAATAGGTGGCTTTCGCCGGATCGTAGCTCGAGTTGTTGGGATCGGGATCGTAGTTGAAATTCAACTCGGGCCCGGAGAATTTCAGTTCCGGCCCCAGATTCGAGATACCCATGCCGATCCGCAGGTTGTTGTAACCGGGATAGAGCATGGTGCCGAAATCGAACGCCACGCCCGATGCCGATTCCTCCGACACGCGTTCGGTGATGTACTTGGCGCTGACGCCGACAGCGAAAAAGTCGGTCATCTGTTTGGCATAACCGACCGTGATCGCATAGCTCGAGGCGGAGTAGTAGTCTCCTGAGCCATCCGGCATGTCGACCGTAGTGACCTCGATGTCACCGCTGGTCAGGGCTGTGACCGAGGCGGCGATACTGCCATAGTCGGTCGGGCGGGCAAAGCTGACGTAGTTCAGGTTGACGCCCTCCACCCACTGAATGTTGGTGAACTCCAGATAGGAGTGGTTCAACCAGCCCAACGCCCCGGGATTCCAATACAGCGCGTAGCCGTCATCCACACTCGCCACGGCGGCTTCACCAATGGCCGCGTAGCGTGCGCCGACGCCTAACTTGAGAAACTGCGCTCCAACCGAACCGACCTTGGAGAAATCTCCGGCGGTCGCCCCGGTGGCGAGCAGCGCAAGTGCGCCGACAATCAAAAGAAAGTTTTTCGCCCAATTCATTGCAGTCTCCTCGACACTCTATTTGACGATTGCGAACTTACCGATTTTCTCACCCACCGGAGACTCCACATGGAAGTAGTAGAGACCCGGCGCAATCCCCTGACCATTCTCCGAGAGCAGATCCCAGACCAGCGTACCGCCATCGGGCTGTGGCAGGCTGATTACCTGATCTCCGGCCAGCGTGAATACCCGCACCGTAGCTTCGCGCGGCAGATGGGTGAACTCGATTCGGCGCTCACCCTCGAACACCTCCCAATCGGCGCGGCCGATATAGGGGTTGGGCACGACCCGAATCTGGTCGAGCGACTTGGCCGCGACGGTGGCGTCGACTCCCGGCGCCTTGAACAGGAACTTGTCAGCTTCACCATTCAACGGCGCGCCCTCGATCTGGTAAACATCGCCGACCGCGTAGCCGTCATCACCCGGCATGATCCGGAAAATCCAGGCATCGAGATAGGGATAAGCCTCAGGATGCGCCTCGCCATCGTAGCCAACATTGATGACTACAATGTAATCGCCGGCTTCCGGGTCCCAGGCCGGGGTGTAGTAGTCGAGATGGTAAATCTCGGCCAGCACCTGCTCGCCGGTCGTGGTATTCCAGACTTCGAAGGGCAGTTCAATCGGCGTCACATCGTCCCAGAAGGAGTAGCCCTCCGAGCCCTCAGCGGTGAACCGCAGTTCATAGGTCGAACGAAAATGAATGTCGCCGCCGTGCGGCAGGCCGAACGCGTCGCCGACCGAGCCAATCCAGCGGTCCATAAACAGGGTGGAGTCGGAACCGGAGAAGCCGGTTTGCGCATAGCCGCGCGGCTCCCGCTCACCGTTTTTCACCAGTACCTGAATACCATCGACAACCGGTGCGGTAGCGACATCGCCAGTCTGATCGGTCTGATCGGCAATCAACGTATCACCGGTGGTGCGGTTCAGCACATACCAGGTCGTGTAGTAAGGGCCTTCAACGAAACCGACTTCATAGTCCTCGCCGGTCAACAGTGAGCCATCGAAGAGCATCGGAATAACTTCACCATCCGACATTTCGCCGGTGCCGGAGAAGCTGTGTTCGAGGGTCTTCTCGATGTCATAGTAGCCGGCGGGATTGGTCTTCGGCGTTACCGTGACGGCATTAACATCTTCACCGGGACGACCATAAGCGGTCTGTAACGGTCCGACGCCGGTAGTAGTATCGCCCTTGTCGAACGCCACTACCGAGTACCAATACTCATAACCGTTGGTGAGATTGGTGTCGACATAGGTGTGTGGAATCGGTTCATCGAGATCGTCGATGCGCCAGATCGCCAGCGGTACATAGTCGGGACCGAGGCTGCCATCAGGGTGGCGTTCCAGCGTGCCCCAGCTCTGCCCGCGATCGGCGGAGCGATAGACCTTGAAACCGGAAAAATCCTGCAAGCCGCTCATCGGATCGACACTGTTCTCGGCGTCGCGATCCCACCAGAGGCGCGCCTGACCATCGCCAACCAGCACCGTAACGTCGGTCGGTCGCGGCGGTTCCGGCCCGATGAAGTGATTGTTGTAAACCGCTTGCGCCATCTGTGCCTTGGCGCGAAAATCAGCTTCATCGTAGCCGGCGATCAGGGCAAAGCCGATGCGAATCGTTTTACCGGTTTCCAGACTAATGCCGGAGGTGCACTGTAGATAGTATTGATCGGTCGGTGGAATCGGCTCATCGTAGGCGCCGGCGGCGATATAAGCGAACATCTCTTTGTCTTCGATCGGCACCTGCTCCCATTGGCCGGTGCGGAAGGAAGTCATGCCGATATTGTCGGGCGTTTCGATATAGCGCGTGCCCATGATGCCGGTGGTTACCTGCGGACCCCAGCCGCGATCATAGCCGTCGACATCATAAGTCCAGGCCAGATTCAGCGCCGTGTCGATCGCGACCATGTCGCCCAAGCGGCCGTTTTCGCCGGTGCCGTCTGGTCCGCCGATGTCAAAATCGCAGTAGAGACCGAAGGCGAAATCCTCGTAGTTGTTGTCACTGCGGTTAGTGATTTCGAGGACGATGAACATGTAATCTTCATTGTAGCTATAGTTCCACTGGTAGACCGTCTGCGAGATCTCCAGCCCCAGCGCCGGCGAGCCGAGCGCGTCATCGCTGAAGCGATAGAAACTCTCCTGCAGCGAGGCGGGTCCGCCGTCGACATACATCGCATTCTGCGGATCCCAGACCTGGTTGTAAACCCACTGCCGGGAATCAGCGTCCCAGACACGCCAGCCATAGGCGGGCCTGCCGAGACCGAGACCGACGGTGTCGGTCAGATCGTAGTCATAGGTGTTGTGGTCAGTGGAAAGGGCGATACCATAGTCGTTTTCGGCGTTGCCCAGCGAGAGCATCGGCAGAAAATCATTGTCGGTATCGGCCAGGGCGGTGTCGCCGTCGGCCAGCCTGGCGCCCATCCAGTACTTGATCTCGGCCAGATAATCGCGGCCGGAACCCTTGGGCCACTCGCCTGAGGGATAGTAAGGGCTGCCGCCACCAACCAGGCCCCAGTTGGCCACGGTGGTGCGGATATTGCCCTTGTTATGCTCCACCAGATAGCGAACCTCGGGTGGCGGCGATTGCGACTCCAGGCTGGCGGCGAGCAGTGCGCTGGCAGCAACCAGCAGCACGACTGCCGGCAGCAGCAGCCAGATAATCAGTCGGGGCTTATTCATGACAATCCTGTCCTCCGCTAGCTCTGTCTAAAACATCAGTTCGAGGCCCCAGTGGAAACTGCGCGGGGCATCGTAGTTTTGGGGATCGTTGGCCAGCAGACGGTAGAGATCGTTAACATCCTCCGCCGTCAGCGGACCTTCCGGATCCAGCGTTAACTCATAATGATAACCGTAATCATCCGGCAGACCGGTACGGGAATAGACATTGATCACGTTGCGCCGATCGAACAGGTTGTCGATCTCGAAGAAAGCCCGCAGGCTACGGTCACTGTTGCGGGTCAGACGGAAGTCCTTGTCGAACCGCAGGTCGACCCGATAGGTCGACGGCATGCGCCCTTCGTTAAGCGCGCCAACTCGCAGCCCATCATCATCGGTCTTGGTGTAGGGCATCCCGGAACCATAGGTGAAGAGCAGATTAGCTCCCCAGGAGGAGGGCAGTCGCATCCCGAACAGGGTCGGATGCTCATTCTCCCGGATGCGATAGTCGACATTGACCGACAGCGTGTGACGCTGATCGAAAGCCAGCGGGAATTCGGTCACCGGCAACACCGGGGCATCGTCACCCACGGTGAAATAATCGTAGTAAAACTCGTTCGCGTCCGAGGAGTTGCCCTGCGCGATCATGTAGGAATAGTTCAGCGTGCCTGAGAAACGGCCGCGCGGCAACTTAGTGAGGATCAGGTCGAGACCTTTGACCGAGCCCCAGTCGCCATTGACATAATGTACATAGGTACCACCCGGATAGACACCCTCCTGCGTCGAAATCAAATCGGAGATATCCTTATAGTAGGTAGTGGCGGTGACGCGAAGGTCTTCAGAAAGCCGGTGATTAACACCGAACTCGTAGGCGATCGTTTTCTCCGGATCGAGATCGGGATTGCCGACCAGCGGATAACCGGTGGTCAGATCCGCCTGCAGGTTGGTGAACATGTAGGGATAGTTCGGGACCTGATAGTAGTAGCCATAGTTGAAGTGGAACACGGTGTTCTCCGAGACCGGATGCGAAAATCCGACACGGGGCGAAACATGGCTCTTCGACTTCGATTTTAGCTTCTCGTTCTTCTCCACCGGATCGTCCCAGTACTCCACCTCGGCGTTGAGGTAGTCGAGACGCAAGCCGGCGTTAACCACCAGGAACCCTAACTCAATCTTGTCCTGAGCATAGGCGGCCGCATAAGTCGGGCCGACATCGTACTTTTCGCCGTAGGGGCGCACGTTGAAGAACTGTTTGTTGTCCCACTCGAGACGATTCTGACGGTATTCGCCGCCGACCAGCAACTGATTCGACTTGTTGACCTGCGAGAGGAAGTCGAAGCCGAGCGACTTGTAAGATGACTTACGCCACAAATAATAGGGATAGAACAGCGAGTCATTGACGAAGCCGGTGTACTCGTAGGTCTCGTCGGAATAGTAATTGTTCTGAATTGTGCCATCATAAAGGCCATTCTCATCTTCCGAATAACCGGGCCACTGATCCCAGTAAACATCAAAGAGATGATCGGGCGCCAGCTTGGTCGAGGTCTCGAAATAACCCGCCTTGAGGGTGAACATCGTGTTGGGCGAGATCTGCAAGGTCGACTTGCCGCCCAGACGCCAGGAGTCGCTCTTGATCAGCCCGGAATTCTCCAGAGCGAAATCGTATGAGTAGCCGTTGACGTCGCGATGCTCGTAGCGCTGACGCTCAGCCTGATAGTAGTTCCCCGAAAGGGTCAACTTCAGATTACGCAGCGGCGTCGCTGACACCTTCGAAGTCGTCGAGTAACTTTCCAGACGGTTGTGAGGGAAGTAACCACCGTCATGGCGATACTCAAACGAGGAGAAGAAGTTACTGCGCCCGCTCGCGAAGACCGGAATTGGTCCCGAGAGGTTCATGACGCCGTAGTAATCGTCGTTGCGGCGCGCCGAGCCGAACTCACCGTCGCTGACCGAATAGGGTTTAGTCATGCCGTCGGAGAGCTTCAGCATTCCGCCGAATTCACGCGAGCCTTCCTGAGTCAGCGCGTTGACCACGCCGGAGAGCGCCTCACCGTACTCGGCGGAGAAACCGCTGCTGGCGAGGTTGATCTCTTCGAGCGCTTCCGGGTTGACGCGCGTCCCCAGGACATTGTAGAATTGATCATGCACCGGCATGCCGTCCACATAGTAGGTGACCTGGCCGTCACGACCGCCACGGACATGCAATTGCCCGTAGCTGTCTTCCACGGTACCGCTCATCTGCAAGAGGATGTCATCGATATTGCGCGCGTGCGGCATCACCGCCAATTCCTCCTTAGTCACCGCCTCCTTGGAGCCCGTGAGATCTTTCTGGATAACCGGTCGCTCGGCCATCACCGTCACCACTTCATCGATTTCGACCGGTACCGAGACCAGCTCGAATTCAATCGGCGTAGTGAGATCGAGCAGTACCTTTACCTCGGAACGAATCTCTTTCTGATAGCCGATCAAGGAGACGAGAATGTCATAGTCGCCCACCGGCAGATTGATCAGATAGAATTCGCCGTCGAGATCGGTCGAGGTGCCGATACTTCGTCCGACAACGGTTACCGAGGCGCCCGGCAACGGCTCGCCGGTCTCAACCGACTTGACGACACCGGAAATCTTTCCTCCGGTGCCGGCCTGTAATCCGGAGGCCGCAAACAAGAGCAGCATCCCGATCAGGACAACCTTCGCTAGATACTTGCCAATCAAGGTTCCTCCCTCTCCTGTGCACGACTGGCCGGCTCTCGGCTACCGCTGAGTCTGCGGCTGCTTGACCGCGGTGACTCGCATATCAGAGAGCTGTGCCTGTTCAACTTAAACTATCTCCGTTGCTCTGCGGCGTTCCGACGACGTGGAGGACACGCAGAGCGATATCTTTCCTCTTTGGACTATTTCGGAAGTAATCGGGACTTTTTAACCCCAGTGCCACTTGAAATCGGCGTTAATCGGCAGTCTTCTGTGCGCTTAAGGCTAACAGTTGGCGTCTCAGAGGTTGCAAGCTGTGCAATCGCCGGACAATCGGCCTCACCCTTGCTGGCAGCGGATCGCCTCGATGTTTCAAAAAGCGGTGTTCCAGATTGAAAGGTCGTTTCGGCGGTTTGGGTCTCCGCGAGCAAATAATCGTTCCGGTGAGAAACGACTCTCATTACGACAGGTAAAGCCAAGTTACTCGCAACCGATAAACATCAAGAGCGGGGCTGGAGAGTTTGCGGTATGCGATTGCCCCCAACAAGTGTTTTGGGACGCGACCATATTCTGCGGAGCGCCCCGGGCAGAACGCGGCAGCATTGGAACTGAGTGAGACAAGCGTGGGTCAGCATGAGGGTTCGCTCTGCCTAGACAATTGATACATAGTATGCCATTGCGCATTAGGCCTTGCCGCAGACTGGCACTGTTTGCCAGTTTGATTCTGCTAACCCTGGTTAGTGGCGGAGCAACTGCTTTGGCCGGCCAGCGCGCCGCAGTGATCTATGCCGACTCGGCAAAGAACACGATGCGGACGATCTCTGGTTTGACCTGGGGTCTGAGTCAAAACCGGTCTGACCTGGAGATCGTCGAAATCTACTTGCCGCAGCCCGCCACCGCCGCCGCCAAGCGGATCGCCGACCTCAAACCTGACTTGCTGGTGACCCTCGGCACCGACATCACCAGCTTCGCTCATCAGAACTTCCCCAAGCTGCCGATCGTCTTCGCCAAAGTCCTGAATCCCATCGAATCTGGTTTTCTGGATAGTTGGGAACGACCGGGCGGTCACATTACCGGTGCTTCACTTGATATTCCGGTGCTGACTCAGATGCAGCGCTTCAAGTCGATCATTCCGAAGCTGCACAAGGTCGGCGTTATCTATACCGGCAACAGCAAACGCCTGGTAGCGGAGGCTCAGGCTGCGGTGAGCGAACTCGGCATCGAGTTGGTCCTCTATCAGGTCGCCTCGGCCAAGGAACTGCCGGAAGCGCTGGACAGTCTTTGTCGCAGTACTGACGGTATCTGGACGGTCGCCGATGAAGCTCTGACCTCACCACAGTTTGTGCGCTACACACTGCTGGAAACGTTACGCAATAATCTGCCGATTATGGGATTTTCGCGCTCCTTTGTCGAAAGCGGCGCGCTTTTCTGTCTGGAGCCCGACTACAAATATATAGGCCGTCAGGCGGCAGAAATTGCACTTGCAGTGCTCGATGGCGCCAACCCCGCCGAAGTGCGCGCGACGATACCTGATGTCGTCTATCTCTATCTTAATCTGCAGACAGAGAAGCTGTTGAAACTCCAGGTCCCACCCGAGTTGGTGGACATCGCCAAGGAGACCTACTGATGAGCGTGCTACGCAAAGGTCTCGGGTGGGGGCTCAAGTGGAAACTGATCCTGGTGGTCGGTTCACTGCTATTGGTCAGTTGTGCCAGTCTGTCCTGGTTCCTGATCGGCGAGTTTTCCCAGTCGGCGGTCACCGCGCTGGAGCATCACGCCGGCTCGCTGGCGCGTGGTCTGGCCCATAATGCTGAATTCGGTGTGATGCTGGAGATTCGGCCCGAACTCGATGCGCTGGTGCGGAGTCTCCTCAACGATCCCGACGTCCTGTTCGTGCAGATTTATAACAGCGACGGCGAAATTCTGAGCGAGACTTTAGGCCAGAATCTCAACGTGCGGCAGGCGCCACGTCTCGAAGATATGGAGCACTTCACGACGCTGTTCAGCGGGCCGACGGCGTCGCTCTCAAATCAGGAGACCTTGCCGGGAGATGTCGACTTCATCGATGCAATCGCGCCGGTCTATATTATCAAGGAAGATGTTTCCAAAGAAAATCTGGGCAGCACCCGCAGCTTGATGCAGAGGCAGGGTCAGGCGCGGCAGGTGATCGGCGTCGTACGGGTCGCCATCGGCCTGCAGGCCACCGAGGCCAAGATCGCCGGCACCACGCGGCTCATCATCATTCTCACGACGCTGCTGGTATTGGTTGGAATGCTACTCTCCATTGGTTTGGTGAAGATGATCTCCAAGCCGATTGACCGGATGGTGAGCGCCACGGAGTTGATTGCCGCGGGCGATCTCTCGCAGCGGGTCCAGCTTTCCGCCGACAAGGAACTGCGGCGTCTTGCCGAGGCCTTCAACAAGATGTGCGATTCGTTGCAGCAGACGCAGCATGAGATTGAGTCCTACAACCAGACGTTGGAGCAGAAAATTCGTGAGCGCACCCGCGAACTGGAAGAGGCGCAGCAGCAAATCGTGCAGTCGGAGAAAATGGCGGCAGTCGGACAGT
Source organism: bacterium (assembly GCA_043826025.1). Classification (GTDB taxonomy): domain Bacteria; phylum Zixibacteria; class MSB-5A5; order CAIYYT01; family CAIYYT01; genus JBDRQZ01. The sequence continues at coordinate 12,686 of JBDRQZ010000474.1, forward strand.
TGGCGGCGGGAGTCGCACACGAACTTAACAATCCTCTGGGCGGGATTCTCGGCTACGCTCAGTTCGGTCTGGAGAAGCTTGAAAGTGGTGGCATCGGCGAGAAAGATATCGAGAACTATCGACGCTATCTCTCCGACATTGAAATCCAGGCGCGCCGCTGCAAACTGATCGTCAAGAACCTGCTCAAATTCAGCCGCGCCTCGACCAAGACTGAATTCGAGGCTTTCGATATCAATCATGCCCTGGAGGAGACCTTTGTCTTTTCCAAGCATCAACTCGATATGAACAACGTCGTGTTGATCACCAAGCTCGGGGAGAACCTGCCGCCGGTGCATGGTAATGCCAATCTGCTGCAACAGGTGTTCACCAATCTGATTCTGAATGGCATGCAGGCGATGGCGGAGGGTGGACAACTTGTGGTGGAAACCAGATTGAGACCACCGACCGGAGACTTTGCCGGTTGCGTCGAAGTGAGCTTCACCGACGACGGTGTCGGGATCTCGGAGGAAAACCGTTCCAAGATCTTCGAGCCTTTCTTTACGACCAAGAAGGTCGGTCAGGGCACTGGTCTCGGCCTTTCCGTATCCTACGGCATTGTGCAGGAGCATGGCGGCGACATCAAAATCGACTCAGAATTGGGCCAAGGCTCAACTTTCACCGTGGTACTACCGATTGTTACAGATAAGGTCGGCGCCGCGACGCCGGCGTAAAAAGTGTAACTAGGACTGGAAATGGAACTTTATGTCTGAGACTGCAAGAATCCTGGTTGTCGACGATGAAGACATGATGCGAGAGTTCTTGTTGGAGGTCTTCGCCGAGCATGAGCCTCTGGGTGCGGCCAATGGTGAGGAGGCGCTGGCAATTCTCGCCCAGCACCCGGTCGACCTGGTCATCAGCGATTTGAAGATGCCGGGTGTCGACGGTCTGGAGTTACTGCGACGCATCAAGCAGGATTACCGGGAGACGGAAGTGATTATTGTGACCGGCTACGCGTCACTCCGCACCGCCTCGGAGTGTGTGGCGGCAGGCGCGGCCGAGTTCTTGAAGAAGCCCTTCACGATCAAACAGATCTCCGCAGCGGTGGAAAAAGTCCTGGGCGCATGAACACCGAGATCAAGAAGATTCTGGTGATCGACGACACGCAGATCATCCGTGATCTGCTGGTCGAGGTCCTGCGTGCGGACGGTTATGATGTCGCGATGGCCAAAGATGGCGTCGAAGCGGTCGAGATGGTGCGGGAGCAGGACTACGATCTGGTCTTCTGCGATGTGCACATGCCGCGCCAGAATGGACTGGAGACAGCGCGCCAGATCATGGAACTCTCGGAGACGGCGAAGTTGATCATGACCGACAGCTATCCCGACAAGCTGGCCAAACAAGCCAAGCGGGAAGGCGCCTTCGGCTATATCTGCAAACCGTTTGATCTCGGCGAATTGCGGCTACTGCTGCAGCGTGTCGAGCGGGGCGAAACGCTGGAGCCGCAACCGACAAGAGAGATGAAGCCATAGACAAGAAAAGCGCAAAGATTCTGGTGGTCGATGATGAGCAAGTGGTGCTCAGTTTCGCTTCCGACGCGCTCGCGGCGGTTGGGCATAGTGTCAGCTTCACCTCCGATCAACAGCAAGCTCTCAAGTGGATCGGCAGCGAGTCATTCGATTTTCTGCTGACCGATATCAAGATGCCGGAAATGGATGGCATCACCCTGGCGCAGAAAGCGCTGGAAGTCGATCCGGAGTTGGGCGTGCTGTTCATGACCGGCTACGCGGACGTTGACACCGCCAAAAAGGCGATTGCCACCGGTGCGTACGACTACATTATGAAGCCTTTCGAACTCTCCGAGATTCGCCAGGCGGTCGAGATGGCGATCAAGAAGAAGCAGGAGTTGCAGGAAAAAGGCAATTCCAAGGGACTCTCCCAGCTTTCGGAGTTAATGAGCGCACTTTACACGGTCGGTGACAGCCAGTCGCTGCTCAAGCTGATTCTCGGCTTTGCCCTGCTGCACTTCAATCTCAACGAAGGTTTTGTGCTGCTGTACGATCTGAAGGCCAAACTGCTCAAATCGGTGGTGACCGATAATGTCCGTCGCTCCGAGTTCACCGAAGCTGAAGTCGAATTGCCGGCGGAGTTGCCGGAAGACTTGTTTGGCAGCGATGAGGCGATGGTTGCCGAGAGTTATGAACAGCATCCGCTGCGCTCCTCCTTGCCGACCGAACTCGAGTCGCAACGGCTGGGGCCGGTGCTGAAGAATCGTCAAGGACACCTGACCTCGTTCTCCTGGCCGGCCAATCAGAATCTT
>JBDRQZ010000475.1:0-18289 GCA_043826025.1 bacterium
CTTCATCTGCAGATAGGGGCTACCTTTCCGCTTGTTCATCACTCCGGGAGACTCACGTCCGGCCTCGGAGTTGCCATGAATTTCGGTCTTCTCTTTGTCATCGAGGTTGGCCAGCGAGTCGAGCATGTCGCCGCCATAGCATTCGAGAAATTCATCATAGAGCAGGCTGCAACAGGAGTCGATAATCTCCTGCTGCATGTTTTTCATTTCCTCAGGGCTTAAGTACTCGCCCGGTCCGATCACTACGCCGCTGTCATTCTGCCCGTGGGCGCTGACCATTTTCTGCACCGTGGCCGACTTGCCCTGGCGGTGACATTCGGCGACGCCCGCCGCGACACTATCCATCGCCGCCTGAATGCCCGCCTGCGACAGAGGTTGAACATCGTCATTCGGAATCAGCCCGGGGTTGCCACTCTGCCCGTTGTCATAGACGATTTCGACATTTTCGGGGCAGTAGCCGCCGCCACCGGCAGAGGTGTCGGTAGTCTTGTAGGTCCAGAGACTTTCGATGTCGGACCAAAAACCGGGTTGATTGCGGGCCGGATCGGTGGAACCGCCGATCAACACCGCAAACTTACAGGGGTCGCACTCTTCCTCGCGGAAGTAGTTATCATCGCGGCTCTCGCCCGGTGATTCCTCTTCTTGAAAAAGTAGCGGTGGCAGGGTGTCGAAACTGTCATCTATGTATTCATAACTGGAAGCGTCAATCGTCACCAGCAGCGACTCCGCCGGGAACATCGGATTGAGGTTGACCTCGGTGCTGATCGTCCCGGTAACGATCATCGTGCCACCTTCCCAGTAAGCTGCGTCCGGCAGAGTGCCGGTCAGGAACATGATGTTGCCTTCAGGCAGCAGTTCCTTGAACAGGTAGCCGATGTATGAGGTGACCAGCTTGCTGTCATCCGGTGTGGTATAGTCGCCGAAAACTCTGATCTGTTCACCGTCGAGAAATGCAATATTCTGATAGACCTCGGGAATCGTGAACAGCGTGTCCGGTTGCAGCAGGTCGCAGCCGGAGAGACCGGCATCGAGGCCGACCGCATACATCCAGATCTGACCGGGGAAATCGTAATCGTCGTGATCGATCAACATCTCGAAGGCATAATCATAGGTGTAGCTGCGACAGGGACCGGGGTCCTCGTCGATAAACATCTCGAAACAATCGACGCTGTCAGGGAAGGTGAAGCTGAGGAAGAAGGGCTCCCAGACACAGACTGTGTCGTGCAACTCGACAACAAAGGAGGATGTCCAGGGGCCGCCGTCGACCATAAGTGGCGCGGGTGGCGAGGTGTAGAGCAGATCGCCCGGCACCGGACAGGCATCGTCGGTGGCATCGTAGATCTCGAAGTACACCGAAGTGCTGCACTGACTCGGATAATGAAGTGCGAACCTGATCTCGGTGATCCCGAAAGGGGTCGCCGGGTCGCAGTCGCCATCGAGCGGGTCCTTCAACGTGTAGTAGGTCTCGTTGCCCTGGATCCAATTCTGGGCGACATAACCATTCTGGCCGGGAAAGGGCAGCGAGCAGCTATCCTGGCGGATGGTTACGCTCTGTTGTAATGGCACGGGAATAGTGGAACGAAGCTCGTTCCGTTGGAAGTCGACCTTGGCCTTTGCCATATCCTTCTTCGGTGTCGCAGCGATCGTCACGGCAAGCGTGATTGCGAGGACCACGGCCACGAAGAGGGTTCTATGTAGCGCGCGCATTATTAGCCTCCGGGTAAGAGGTGCTTATTTTTCAGGGTCAAACACCCACAATAGAACACTCGCGAGATTATTTGTCAACCGGATTTGACTGCTATCGGGTATTATCTTGACCGCTTTTGGAAGTCGAGCTAACTTGAATTTGGACTGACGGTTGTAGTCAATAACGATCTCTGCCGAGGCACTCTCGCTATGCCGAACCGAGCAGCTATTCTCAGACTCACGTTCTTGCTTCAGACGCTGTTCTTGTGGGTGACGTTTTGCGGTCCCCTGACGGCAGTTGATACCCTGCAACCGTCTGCCTCATTTGGGGATAAAGGTCAAATGGCCTGCTTTGTGCCAAATGGCGGGCAATGGCCCGATTCGATAAGATTCGCAACACAGCTTGATGGCTGCCGCTGGTGGTTCACGGATAATGGTTTCTATGCTGATCTGATCGGCGGCGCGGACTCACACGTCGACAGTTCGTGGGGCGGATTGCTTCAGGCCGATGCCTGTGGGAGGCTACAATCGCTAGCCCATAAAACCCAAAGTCAGAGAATGCTGGTCTCAATCCAGTTTGCTGGTCGAAATTCAGACTGCCGGCCGCAGGCTGCGCAGCGGGGTGAACCCTGCTACAGCTTCTTGATTGGCGATGACACAGCAGCCTGGGTGAAGTCACTGCCGGTTTATGGAGAGCTTCGGTATGAGGAGGTTTACGCGGGGGTTACGTTACGCTTCTTCGAGGCTCAGGGAAAGCTGGAATATGATCTGATCGTGCAACCGGGTGCAGGTTTGAGTCAAGTTCTGTTTGAGGTCGACGGGGTGCTGGGGCTGTCGCTTGACGAGGCCGGCAAGCTGCGGTTTGAACTGTCTGGCGCTGAACTTACACAAGCACTGCCCACGGTCTATCAATTGCATGACAGCGTCGCGTCGCGCTGTTCGAGCGGCTATCGTCTGATCGGGACTCGGAGCTTCACTTTCTCTCTTGGCGATGACTGCGATGCAGAGCATCTAGCCGTGATCGATCCGGTGCTGAGCTACAGCAGCTATCTGGGGGGCAGCGGCCATGATCATGGCCGCGCAATCGCTGTCGATGACTTCGGCGATGTCTATGTGCTCGGCGAGACCGAGTCGTTTGATTTCCCGACGGTGAGCTGTGCTTTCGATACCGGCGGCGGTCAGCGCGACCTGTTTGTCACCAAGCTGAAGAGTGACGGACAGAACATCGTCTACAGCACCTACATCGGCGGCAGCGGCATCGAGGAAGCGGGAGGCATTGCGCTCGACGCCGCCGGTCGCGCCTACATCGCCGGCACCACGACCTCGACCGACTTCGCGGTGACTGCGGCGATTCAGCCACAACTGGCCGGAGGTCAGGACTGTTTCCTGCTCGCGCTCGAACACGACGGCAGGGCGCTGATGTACAGCACCTATCTCGGCGGCAGCGGCGAGGATGGCGTCGGGGGGTTGGCAGTCGATCAGTATGGTAACGCTCACCTGGCTGGTTACACGACCTCAGCCGATTATCCGCTAAAGAACGCGCTGCAGAAAAACCGCCTGGGTCCGCAGGATGCGGTCATTACGAAGTTGAGCCGGGATGGATCTTCCCTGGTTTTTTCAACTTATCTCGGCGGCAGTGCCGACGATGGCGCGGCCGATGTCGCGGTCGACAATCAAGGGGACATCTACGTAGTCGGCAACACCGGCTCGACCGATTTTCCGATCCGGCATGCGCTGCGCAACGGCTCGGCGGGGCAGCAGGATGCCTGGCTGGTGAAGCTGGATCGCAGCGGTTCGCGTCTGCAGTTTGGCACTTACCTGGGAGGCAGTGGGGATGACTTTGCGGCAAGTATCGCGCTCGACCAGGCGGGTCATGCCTATGTCAATGGCAGCACGGCCTCACAGGATTTCCCGATCTATGCTGCATTTCAGCCGACCAATGCCGGCCCCTGGTATCAACCGCTGGATCTCTTTCTCTGCAAATTTACCGCGGCCGGCGATGCTTTCGTCTTCAGTACCTACCTGGGGGGCAGCGATTACGACTTCCTCGGCAACCTGGCTGTCGATTGGCAGGGTAATGTCTATGTGGCGGCAGCGACTTTCTCCACCGACTTTCCGCAGGTAAAACCGCTGCGTGGTCGCAACCGGCATCAGGACCTGGTGCTGGCCAAATTCCCGCCGCGTGGCGACAGCCTGTTGTTCTCGACCTATCTGGGCGGTGTCGGCAATGACTGGGCGACCAGCGTGGCGCTCAGCCCGGATGGTCAGATCTTCCTCACCGGAGATACGCGCTCGCCCGACTTCCCCGTCGTCCGGCCGCTGCAGCGCTTCAATGCCTCCGGCGCTTTCGATGCGATAGTGGTGCGAGACGATGATAATGACTATGTCTGAGTCGAAGATGACGGTAACGGTGTCGTTAGCATCTCCGACGCGGTGTTCTTGTCGGCCTATATTTTCAGCGGCGGTTCGGAGCCGGACCCGCTGTTGGCGGGCGATGTCGACTGCAACCTGATGGTCAATATCTCCGACGTAGTTTACTTGATCAGCTTTGTCTTCGGAGGTTGGCCGCAACCCTGTGCGGAATGCAGCTAGGTTGTGAATGTTCACGGAGAGCTAAGTTCAATCGTATATGATGGGATGATCATTCTTGAGATAGCAGGGGAAAGTAAGAGATGAAACCAATTCACGCAGAGAGATATCCGACAAACAGCTTGCTTCTGGTCCTGGTGCTTGGGCTGGCGCTATTCGCGCCGTTATCAGGCACAGGCCTGAATAAGTTTACCGACCCACAGGCATACAAGCAGACTCTGCCGGGCAATGAGCGAGTGATCGACGCTGAGTTAGCCGATGCTGCCCAACGGTGGCAGGCTGTCCACGGCTCCACTTCGCGGTCACCGCGTGGCGCCGACTACTCCGACCGCATGAGAACTCTGGTCGAAAGGCTGGCGCAGGGACCCATTAGGCTGACTGATCCGCAAGGCTCCTTCTCTCAACACGCAGATGTCAACCTCAAGTCGGCATGGGGCACGCCGGTGTTCATCTCCGCTCAGCAACTGGCGAAGATCGCCCCGGCGCACAGCGCGACAGCCTCGCCTGAGGACAGAGTGCTGAGTCTCATCGCAGCCAGTCCGGGACTCTTCAAACTGCAGGAGCCTCGGCAGGAATTACGGTTGGCCAGATTGCGCATCGACCGGCTCGGCTACAGTCACGCTGTCTTCGATCAATACTTCGATGGTATTCCCTATTGGGGTCAACGGCTCGTGGGTCACTTTGATCGACAGGGCGAGCTCTATCTGTTTACCGGCCGTTATGCGCCGACTCCGGCAGCGACGCCAACCACTCCGGCGGTCTCCGCGGCGGCGGCGATCAGAATTGCTACCACCGATCTCGGTGCGATCGGTTTGATTCGCAACACCTCGCCGCTGCTCCGCCGTCTGCTCGACTATGACGGACCGGAGGCCAATCTCTACATTTGGTCGGCGAGAGGTATCGGGGACCCTCAGCTTGTCTGGCAGGTGCTGATCCGTCCCAACCTGCGTGACCGCTGGTTCTATTTTGTCGATGCGCTCGACGGTGAAGTCCTGGAGTCATACAACAACACTCAGACCGCCGGTCCGGCAACGGCCACCGCGACCGATCTCAACGGCGTCACCCAGACGATCCATTCCTATGAGGAGGGTGGCGTTTATCGGCTGATCGATGCCTCGCGCGAGATTTGGGTTGCAGATCAATCTGACCCCTTCGATGATCCCGAAGGCGCGATCATCACCTACGACCTTGAGGGTCAGACGCCGCAGTGGGGGCAATTCGACTGGATCAGCTCGGGGGACAATACCTGGAGCGACGCCACAGCGGTCTCGGCGCACTATCATTCCGGCAGAGTCTATCAGTACTACTATGACACGCATGGTCGACTTGCGATCGATGGTGACGGCGGCAGTATGATTTCGGTGATTCATGTTGCCGAAGACAATGGCGCCCCGATGGACAATGCCTATTGGAATGGCCGCTATGTCTCCTGGGGTGATGGCCGCTACTACTTCACACCGCTGGCCGGCGCACTCGATGTCGCAGCACATGAGTTCACGCATGGGCTCATCGACTACACTGTACAACTCGAATATCAATTCCAGTCGGGGGCGCTGAACGAGTCCTTCGCCGATGTCGGTGGGGCGCTGGTCGATGATGATGACTGGTTGATCGGTGAGGATATCATCGTGCCGCAGTATTTTCCCAGCGGTGCGATGCGCGATATGGCCGATCCGCACAATGGCGCCGAGCCCGGCGACTTCGACTGGCAGCCGGCGCACATGGATGAGTATGTAGACATGCCACTTTCCGAGGACAATGGCGGTGTGCATGTCAACAGCGGCATTCCCAACAAGGCTGCCTATCTCGTGGCGACGGCAATCGGTCGGGAGAAAATGGGTGCGATCTACTACCGCATACTCGACGCCCACCTGTTGGGTCGCTACGCCCAGTTTATCGACATGCGGCTAGCAGCGATTCAGGCGGCTACCGAGCTCTATGGCGCCGAATCCGCCGAAGTCCAGGCGGTCAAGGACGCGTTCGACGCTGTCGGTCTCGGTGAGGGCGGTGGCAGCGAGCCACCGCCGGACAATCCGGTCGTCGAGGGTGATGAGTGGATCGCGTTCGTCAACGACGAGTCTTTCGACAACAGCCTGTTCCTGGGATCGCCCGACAATCCGCCGACCTTGCAGCAGCTCAGCCCGACGCAGGTATTTACCAGTGCCGGCAAGCCGATCGATGCCAGCGGCGATGGCAGTGTGCTGGTCTTTGTCGATGCCGGAAACAATATCCGATCAATCAACATCGACAGCGGGGCGGAGTCGATCATCTCTAGTCTCGGCAAGTGGTCCTCGGTGGCGCTCTCGCCTGACGGCAGTAAACTCGCCTCGACCACAATCTACGCCGACAGTGTGATCTATGTCCTCTATCTCAACTACCCCGACAGCTCCCGCGCCATTCGACTTTATAGTCCCACCACGCAGGACAGCGTCAGAGACTATATCACCGAGTACGCCGATGTCATGGACTGGGATGACAATGGGGAGTATCTCGTGTTCGATGCCTTCAACCGGGTTCAGCAGGTGGGCGGCGATGATCTCGAATTCTGGGAGGTGAATCTGCTTGAAGTCGAGCAGGATCGGATCAAGAGGTTGTTCCCGACGCAGGAAAAGGGCGTCTCGATGGGCAATCCGGCATTTGCCTCCACCAACGATCTCTATCTGGCGTTTGACCGCAATGACGAGTTGGTCTGCGGTAATGAGATTGTCGTCGTCAACCTCTTTGAAGGAACTGAGGGAATGATCATCGACAATGGCTGCGTCCAGGGCGGCTATCCCAATCTTGGTTTTCCCAAGTTTGCCCCCGATGATGGGATGCTCGTCTACCAAAACGAGTTTCTGTTCTCCACCGATCTGCGGCGCATCGCACTTGCCGAGGATCGGCTCAGTCCGCAGGGCAGGTCGGAGAACTGGGTGGCCGACGCGCTCTTGCCGCACTGGTTTGTTCGCAGCAGCTCGGTAGCCGTCGAGGATGAGGAAAGCTACACGCTGCCACAATCGCTCGCGCTCGAACAGAACTTTCCGAACCCCTTTAATGCTTCAACTGTGATCAGCTACACGTTGCCGCGCAGTGCTGCAGTTAAATTGGCAGTCTACGATATCCTCGGGCGCAAGGTCGCGACACTGGTCGATGAAGAGCAGCGCGCGGGGACACATCGGATCATGTGGGACGGCGTCGATGCGCAGCAGTCGCCGGTGGCCAGCGGTGTCTACCTCTACCGTCTACAGACGCCGGAGTCGGTACGGACGCGCAAGATGGTCTACCTCAAGTAGAGCACAAGTTCGTTGCCGTTAGGAAGAAGCCTGTGATGCCGGTCGCAAAGAGCTATGTTACCCCAGAGTTGTTGCGTGCGATAGCAACGGAATATCAACTTGACCCGGCCGGGTTCCACGGCTTCGCCCATTGGTCCCGAGTTTGCGAATTTGGACGTCGTCTGGCCGATGCCTCGAACGTTGACCGCCGACTGGTCGAGTTGTTTGCCCTGGTCCACGACTGCCGCCGTCTTGATGATGGTCATGATGTTCTGCATGGCGCGCGCGCGGCCGACGCACTGCGCGGATGGCAGGGAACTCTGATTCAGCTTGACACCACTGATCTCGACCGGCTGCTCTATGCCTGTGAACATCATACCGCTGGCAAACTCAGTGATGACCCGCTGATCGGTGTCTGCTGGGATGCCGACCGGCTCGACCTGAGCCGGCTGAAGTATGAGATAGATGTCGACCTGTTGTCGACCGCGGCCGCTAAAGATCCGCGGGTTCTGTACTGGGCGCGACAACTTAGCGAAGAATTGGTAACGCCCGCGCTGTTGCGGCAGGAGTGGTCGCTACTTCTTGAGCGCTGACGCGCCTAGCCGCGAATGCCGTCGAGAAACATCTGCACTGAAAGAGCCACCAACAACATCCCCATCAGACGCTCCATTGCGGTAAGGCCGCGTTCACCCAATAGTCGATAGAAGAGGGGCGAGGCAATCAGAATGATTGCCGAGACAAACCAGGCCACTAGCAGGGCAACAGTCCAGTGGGCGAGCCGCGTCGGATCGGTACGCGACATGATCAGCAGCGTGGCCAGCAGCGAGGGCCCGGCGACCAGGGGGATCGCCAGCGGCACGACAAAGGGTTCATCGGCGCCATACTCGTCGGCGAAAGAGCCACGTTGGGGGAAGATCATCCGCAGGGCAATGATAAACAGCACGATGCCGCCGGCGATACTGATTGATTCCTGCCGAAGATTAAACAGCCCGAGAATGTACTGGCCGAGGAAGAGGAAAGCCAGCGCCACCACCAGCGCGATGAGCAATTCGCGGATGATTATCCTCCGTCGACGTTGCGCGTCGTAGCGCTTTAAGACACTCAAGAAAACCGGGATATTCCCCAGCGGGTCCATCACCAGAAAAAGTGTCGCCGCAGCCGTGAAGATTTCCATCGCACTACCTCCGGGCTGGTAAATACACTGGTTGTGGTATCAATGTCAAGCCCCAAGAGAGCTTGACCTACAGTTACTGTAACCCACAGCTTGCTGTGGGTAAGACCGTGTCACAGTATGGGTTCGCACAGCAAGCTGTGCGCTACCACTTGCCTCCAAGTCCAAGCTGTCAAGCTCCCCCGGATCGAGTCCGGGGCAGGCAAGAGAGCTTGACCTACTTCAGCAGCAGCATCTTTCTGGTCGCCAGGTAGTCGCCCGCCTGCAACCGGTAGAGATAGACGCCGCTGGCGACTTGATTCCCCCAGATATCGCGACCATCCCAGACAACGCGATACAACCCTGCTGGCAAGGGTCCGTCCGATAGGAGCGTGACCAACTGCCCCAGCATGTTGTAAACCTCAATCCGTACCTGGCCGCCACGCGGTATCGAAAATTCAATCGTCGTCGTCGGATTGAAGGGGTTGGGGTAGTTTTGCTCCAGGCTGAACTGGGTCGGCAGAGTGGGCGTCTCGATCTGTTCGACCGCAACCGCGCTCGCCATGAGTGGATGCCAGAAACCGAGATAAGCCTGGTAGTTTGCAGACTCGCAGTGGCCGGCGACTGCTTGTGCCACAGTCAAGCCGACGCCGTAGCTGGCGGAGGTCTGCGCGACTTCACCGCCGGAATTAATGCTGAGCCAGTCCAGCTGATAGTTTTGGGCGCCGGCAGCACCGGATAGAAACAGTGTCAGTGCTATCGTCAATATGGTTCTCATGGTCACTCTTCCCTAATTTGAGTCGGCTTTTGGTTGAACACCGCCTAGAATCGACTCTAACTTTTCGAGGCGCTTGAGCAGGTCGCGATTCGCGGTCTGCAATTCCTGATTCTGTGTGTTGAGTTCCTTGATTGCCTCGACCAGCAGTGGTGTTAGCTTTGCATAATCGACTGTGTAATAACCGTCGCTGCCTTGATTGACAACTTCAGGGAGCACATCCACTAACTCCTGCGCCAGAAAACCTACCTGCCGCCTGTCACTAAATTGGTTCTCCGGGTATTCCTCACTGCGCCAGTCGAATTCGACACCGCGCATCTGCGCCACTTTGTCAAGCGCGCCGTCAATGGTTTCAACATTCCTCTTATATCTAGCATCAGAGCAGGCGTCAATCGAGCCGGTATAGCAGATGCTGCCGACAACATCCAACGCGACTGAAGGATTGGTCTTGTTGATTCCCACATATCCGGCATTAGTCCAGGTCATCACTTCATTGCCAGAGTTCTGGCTGCGCAGCGCCAGTGAGCCCACAGCCGGCAAATTGTTGTGGGAGTCATCATCCATCCGCAGATGCCAGGTATTGTCGGGCGTTTTGAAGCGCATGCCGCACTCACCCCAGTTGCTAGCGTGCGAAGTCTCGATTCGGAGAAAAGCGTTCTCACCGGAGCCGTCGTTTTCGATATGCAGCATCTCCTCGGTGTCAGTGGTGCCGACACCAACCGTTCCCGAATCGACGAACAGCATCGGCCCTCTGCCGCGAAAACCGACGACGAGCGAGTAAGGAATCTCGTTGTGAGTGGTGAAGTATTGGTCTCGGCCGCTGCCCAGCGCGATGCTGCCGGAATCCGCGGCTAGCGTGTACCTGCCTAGAGCCAGCGAGGTATGCCCAGACGCCTCGCTTCCCAAGCCCACTGCGATAGCAGAAAGGCCGGTGGCCTCGCTACTGTTGCCGATGGCAACACTTGCACCACCCTCGGCCCGGGCTCGCTCACCCAGGGCAATCGCAATGTCTCCAAGCGCCACAGCGTAATTCCCCATGGCAATAGAGGCATCACCCTCTGCCGTCGGGCCGTTTCCGGCACCGAAGGACCAAGCGCCGACGTGCTCGTCAGTCCATTGATAGAAGGTGTTTTCAGCGCCGGCCCGGAGTGCTCCTTTGGATGCGTCCCAGAACAATCTGGTGTCCGCGAGTGAGCTATAGAGGTTGACATCCTGACCCGACCCGGCGACACCAACCCTAACCGTGCCGCGAACATCGAGTTTGGCAGCCGGAGTAGCAGTGCCGATGCCGACGCTGTCTCCTTGAGCATCCAGACGAATAGCTAGACCATCATCGATCCAGCCGCCGCCTCCGGCTCCCGAGGTCGTCGCACTGTCAGCAACGAGAGCATGATAGGCATAGCCGACACTAGTGAGCCGGGTACGAGGTGTCATTTCACTATCGGAGCCAACCTTGATGCCGAGCCAGAGATCAGTGGAAGTAAAGACGGTCGCAGGTATTGGTATCATCTCGCCCAAAAGAACAGCAAAGAGTCCGTTGCTAGTGGCGACATCTCTGGTCTCACTCCAGAGAGCGCTTCCGCCAGACGCCGTTTCGTAGACTGCAAACACCGCCGAGTAGGTTCCATCGGTCACCGGCTCGCCGGTCGGATTGGTCAGCAGACCCTGGACATTCACCAACTGGGGGACTTCCGCGCTAAGGGCCGAGACCAGCAGTAACAACCACACCGTAATACACAGAACTCTTGAGGTACTCATCGTTGATTCTCCCGCAAAGTGAGACTTGTCAATCTTCATGCTGAATGTCGTTTTGCCCGAGAGCAATATATGATCGGCAATGTCCTGTTCAAGCAAAAGTGGTGAGAAAGGGAGAGATAACACCGCTTCTAAGGTCGGTCAGGCATCCCCCCGGCGGCAAAGAAAAACCGGGAACCGCAACGATGCGATTCCCGGTATCGGAACAATGGAGGGTCTAACTTTATGGGCAGTCGGCGCAGGGGGCCGCGCCATCGCCGAAAATGAAGGCGATCAGATAGACCGCATCGGTTATATTCGGTGCACCGGAACAGTCGGCGTCCCAGGCTGCCAGCGGCTCAGGGGCCGGGCCGCTGTTGAAAATGTAATTGATGATAAAGACCACATCGGTGATATTGACCAGATCATCGCCATCGGCATCGCCACAGGTGAAAGTCGGGCCGCTGCCACCCACCACCAACTCAACATTGACCACCATCGGGTTATCGCCGGGATCGGGATCGTTGGAGTAAACCCGGACCTCGGCGAGGTAGGTACCGCTGTCCAGGTCGGTGGTCACATATTTCAACATCAGGGTATCCTCTTCGCCGGCGGCGACATCGCCCTGGTCTGAGGACATGAAGAGCCAGTGTAGCGGTCGACTGAACTCGATCGCCAGATTGTCGTGCAGGTAGCTCGTATTGTGGGCCACCTCGAGGCCATCCTGACCCTGCCGATCCTCGATGCCGACGGTGGCCGAGGTCAGATCGAAACCAGCCCCAAAGCTCTGGTACTGCACTTTGATCGAGCCGTTCGGATAGAGGATCAGTTCCGCGTTGGCGACATCGCCAGTACTCGCTTGGTATTCCGGATAATCGACGAACTGGATTACACAGCGCTCGCTGGTGGCGTCGAAATAAACCGACGGCGAGAAACCCGCCTCGACGGGATTCAGGTCATCCCAGCACCAGGCGATGATGTTGTTCGGGGTCCCGGCATCGGGGATGTGGTCGTTGCTCTGAGTGCCGAGATCGGTAGTTGGCCCAAAGCCGATATAACCGTTGGAACTGAGATAGAACTCGGTGAAGGCACTATCGTAGTATGGGAACTCGAAGCCGATACTGAAAGGTCCAATGAAGTTGTCATCATCGAGACCGCCGCTGATCTCGACCCCGGTGCCGCTGACATCGATCCAGTCAAAATCGGGACCGCCCGGCTCATCGGAATCGATCCAGTAGTAGCCGTAAAGATCTGGACCTCCGGCGTTCTTGTCCACCACCCGACCGCTGCGATAATCAGCCGCCCCTTTCGGCAGGTCGATTTTGACAACGTCCTCGCCGGAACTGCCGCGCGCTGTCTGGGTCAGACCACGGTCGGTCAGTTCGCGGAAGAACTTGGATGCCTGCGGGACGACTGTGGCGTTGTAGGAGATTCCGCCCGGTCCCGCGTTGGCAATCCTCAACTCCTGCTCGGTCGAGTCGCCCTTGGCGAGGTTGACGTAGAAACTCGCTGGTGAGACTGAGATAGCACCACCGTAGTCGACCCGGATATCGTCGACAAACCAATCATCGAAAGCACCGGAAGTGGCGGTATTGCTGAAACGCATCCGGAAACCGGAATGGTAGCCATCTGCCGGCATCGGTATCGAGACCGACTGGAATGTGGTCATATCACTGCCGGAGCCGGAATATTGCGCCAGCAGAATCCACTGGGCTGCGTCGTTGAGATACTCCACGTAAAGATCATCGCCGGCATCGGGCGACTCGCCGCCGCCGGTCTGCTGATAGGCATAGCTGATATTCACTCCACTCTCACCGGCGAGATTGATCGCCTGCGACATCAGGAGATCACCACCCGAGGGGTTGCCGTCGAAACGTGCGCTATAAGGCTCGGAGGGCTCACCGAGCCCGACACCGTCGATTGTCACCCCGCTCCAGTCGACCCACAGCGCGGCATCGACCGTCGTGCTCGCGAACGGCTCAAAGAAGGGCAGATTGACCGGCTGGCCGGCGGAGATTGTCTGGACCCAGACGAAATCGCTGATCACGCCATCGTCAATACTGGTGACCACCAGACTGGTGCTGTCATTGTCGCCATAGTTGCTGGTCGGGATCTCGACACTTACATACACCG
Source organism: bacterium (assembly GCA_043826025.1). Classification (GTDB taxonomy): domain Bacteria; phylum Zixibacteria; class MSB-5A5; order CAIYYT01; family CAIYYT01; genus JBDRQZ01. Next base: position 13,319 of record JBDRQZ010000475.1, read on the forward strand.
TCGTCGACTGATCGGGCTGTATGGCTACGGTCTCGGTGATCTCAGAGGTCTGAGAAGCATCCCAGACCTTGGTCGTCCAGACCGTCGGGTTCAGAGCCAAATCATAGTTGTCAGCGTAGACACCATCATTGGTGATCGTGATTTCATGCCAGACGGTAGTGTTGGCCGCGCCGGTCATCACACTCTGAGCCGGTTCGACATTCATCGCATAGTCGACGACATTGAATGTGTACTGGTCGGTGGTGTCGGCCGCACCGGAAGCACTGGTGGCCTGCAAATAGTAGGTTACCTCGGTGCCGGGCGACTGCGTCGGAATATAGCCATGATATTCATTCTGACCACCGGTCGGGGTCAGCGTATCGGGGGTCCAGAAAGGATAGACATCGGTATGGAAGTAGAGCAGCAGCGAATCGGCCACTAACGTGGTGTCGCCGTCGATGGTGCAGATGACTTCGTAAGCGTTGACGGTATCCTTGGTGTCTGGCAGCGGCGTGTGCGTGATCGTCACCCCGGCATTCGGATCGTAGCCGTTAAGCGCCAGCGTGCCGGTGTTGTCGGGATCGAGCCAGAACTTCATCTGGTTGGAGGAGGAGCCGCCGCCATTCCAGGACATCGCGACTTTGCCGAACCAGTCGGAGGTAATGCTGGTGCAGGAGGCATAGCCGCCATGCAGTTGGCCGATCACCTGATGGTGCTTGTTGAACAGCGGCGAACCGGAAGAGCCGGGCTCGGTGGTGCCGTCATCCCAGTTGGAAATCCGCCAATGGGTAGTGCCGCTACTTTCGTTCAGGTAGTCGCGGGAGGTGTAAGTATCGTAGTCGAAAGAAATTTTCTTGATGTCACCGGCGGGGTGATGGATACAAACCGCGGAGTCGCTTTCAGCATCGACCGCCGACCAGCCGTTGAAGTAGATCCCAAAGGAGTCGGGCGGGGTCTCGGTCAGCTCCAGCAGCGCAAAATCAGAGTTGCTGTAGTTGGCCTTCAAAGTCGAGCCCTGGACCGTCATATAGGTCGGTCCGTTGATGTTGCTGCAGTTGGGGCTCTGATAATTGAACATGAAAATCCAGGTGTTGTTACCACCCAGGCAGTGATTAGCGGTGAGGAAATAGGGGGTGCCATCCTGCCGCACATTGTTGATCATCGAACCGGTGCAGATCCGGCTGCCGCCGCTGGTGAGAATCATCGCCACCGAACGGATCTGATCCGCCCAAGGATCGCCCTCGGGACACATCACATTGTTGTTGCAGGAGCCGGAGCTGCCGAAACCGAGGGCGCTCTTGGCGGTGTCCCAACTGAAAAGATCACGATAGGCATGCACTACCCGCGAGATCACAATCTCGCCGGGGAAATCGACCTTGGCCGGTTCGAAGTACTCCACGACGATACGGTCGCCGGCAACCGGCGCCGTCGCGAACTCCTCATGTTCTTTGTTGTTCGCCGAGGTGAACGCGCCGATGACCATCGCCTTGTCGCCGCGCTCTTCATTATAGACGAACAGCTCTGCGCCTGCGGGAATTCGGTATTTGTCATAGATTAAGTTGATCGAATAAGCGCCGGGGGATTCGATGCGCAGACGCCAAACCCGTCCGCCGTCGGACAATTCAGTCCAGGTGCCGGAGTTGCTGAGGCTGTAGTTGACCTCAAAGCCATAGCCGAAACGGAAGGGCTCATCTTTGGACATCTCGGCGTCCTCGGCCAGCAGCGCGTCGACATCGACCGGCGGCATGATCACCGAGCTGAACTGAGGCGCGAGGGCCTTCTCAAAACTCGGTGGCGTGCCACCTTTGCTGAGCTGGGCCTTGGCCGTGCCGCCGCTCAGTAGCAGGCCGAGCGCGAGCAACCCCGGCAGGAGCGTCGGAATCCGGAATGTGCGATTGCTTCTCATGCTTGTCCTCTCCAATAGCTTGTGCAGCGACCCCGCGACAGCAGACTTCCAATCTTGCCGTTACCATCGTTCGGGGCAGCATCTCCCATGAATACTAAATCAATCTATATAGTCTACGTTGACAACGCCAGTACAGATTGGTCGCGTATTTTAGGTTGTCTCGTAGAGTCACTAACCTCTTGGATACAGATTAGTTACGATTCGGGAATCGGTGCCGTTTGTGGCCGGGAGCGAGATTATCCCGCCGGAACTGCCGTTGCTGTTCAGGGGCAGTTGTCGCAGGGTGGCGGGCCGCCCGCCAGCAGATAGGCCAGCAGATAAGCGGCATCGCCCAGATTCAACCGCTGATTACAGTCGACATCGGCCGCCGCCGGCGGGCCGGGATAGGTGGCGCCCGCAAAGATCAAGCCCAATAACGAAACAGCATCATCAAGATTAACTTTCCCATCGACATTGACATCGCCGCACGAGGCGACCACGCTGGTATTGTAGAGCACCGCGAAGGTGCTGTCCCAGGCGCTGACCACCAGCAAGTCCTGATCGCCATCCAGGTCGAGATCGGTTGCCGCGAGCGAACTGGTAACCCAGAGTCCCTCGACATAAGTCGGCGGCTCAAAGGTCGCTGTGCCGCTGTTGAGCAAAATCGCGATATCCTGATCGCCATCCGGATCGTGACAGCCGGCAGCGATATCAAGGTAGCCGTCGGAGTTGAAATCGGCTGCGGTCAGCAACCAGGCTGGCTGATCCAGAGTGTATTCGCCGCCTTCGGTGAAGACAAGATCGCTCTGATTGATGAATACCTCAACCCGCTGGATGAGGGTGTCACTCACTGCGACGACCAGATCTTTGTCGTAGTCATTGTCCAGATCAACCGCAATTGCCATCTGGCAGGTACCCTCGAACTGCAGATAAACCGGGTTGTCCATGATCCCATCGCCCGAATTACGCAGCAGGGCGAGACCATTATTCAGGTAATTGGTGGATATGATATCGATATTGGAGTCGCCATCAAGGTCGGCGGTGTAGACCGCAACGGGCGTCGAATCAATCTGCTTAAACAGCAGCTGTCCGAAACCGCCGTCGCCATCGTTGAGCAGAATCAAAACCAGCGACCACCAGGGATCGGCGACAACGAGATCGGGATAGCTGTCGTTGTTGAGGTCAGCAGTGGTGACATCAAGCGCCTCGCCGCCAGCCGGAATCGAATCGGTCAGCAGGAAATTTCCGGCACCCTCATTGCGGTAGAGCAGGATTCGGGCCCAGCCGCGGTCGGTGAGAGCGATATCGAGATCCTGGTCTCCGTCGAAGTCTGCGGCACAGGCCGCCGACGGAAAATCACCGGCGGCGAATGAAGTGAGTGAATCGAGGAGTCCGAAGCCGTCATTGTAGTAGATGTAAGCGATTTCGGGCTCGCCGCAGACAACCAGCAGATCCTCAAGCTCATTGTCATCGATGTCCAGCGGTAGCACCAGGATGGAGTGAGCATTGGCTTTGTAGACGACCGGAGGTCCGAAGAGCCCTTCGGCGCTGAAAGCGACGGCGCTCGCCAGCAGGGCCAGCAGAATAGTCGGGATGATCGTTGACAGGCTTCTCACTCTTCTCCTATCGACCGAAACAGGCTTCTTGGCAAGCAGCGCAAGGTGGCGGACCGCCGCCGAAAATGTAGGTAATCAGGTAGACCGCATCTGTGATATTGCCCGTGCCGTCGCAGTTGGCATCGCCGGCGACCAGTGGATCAGGTGGGTCCCCCTGGTTGAAAATGTACTGAATCAGGAAGACGGCATCGGAAATGTTGGCGATAGCGTCGCTGTTGGCATCGCCGCAGATGTAAACTCGGATCGTAAAACCCGCAGTGTCGACGCCGCAAAAATCAGCGGCGCTGACCAGAACAGAGTCCCAGTCACTGATTTCAGGCGCGCTGCCGACCAGAGTATCGCTGAGCAGCTCGCACCAGACCGGGGCGTACAAATAAGTGACTGAGTGTACAATATCATCGGGGTCAACAATCTCCGGGTAATAGCGCCATACCTGACCACTACGCAGCAGCAGAGTATCAGGCGTAATCACGGTCGGCGGCACATTGCTGTGATCGACAGTGACCGCCACCTCAAGCGTGTCAGCGAGGTTGCCATCGGAAGCGACTACTTTGAAACTACCGTCAGCATCCGTGCAGCCCGGCTGGCCGCTTATCTGATTGCCAGCGACTGAGGCCCAAGTTGGATAGTCGATGATTTCCAGGCTGATCTCCGAACCATCGCAATTGGGATCGACGGCGGTAGCAGTGTAGCTCAGCGCCAAGTGGCCCGGCTCAACCAGGACGGTCGACGGCGAGGTGACCGCCGGCGGCAGATTGCCCTCGGTGGGGTTGCAGCAGTCATCGGCGGCATGGAGCGGACAGATATCGCAGGAGTCGCCCACGCCATCGCTGTCACTATCCTCCTGGAGCGGATTGAACACTTCCGGGCAGTTGTCGAGTGCGCAGGTATTAGCCGGGAATCCGGGATCGCCGAAGCCGTCACCATCGGTGTCGGTGCAAATGTCGCAGGAATCGCCGGTGCCATCGCCGTCGCTGTCTTCCTGCAGAGGGTTGAACGCGTCGGGGCAGTTGTCAAGTGCGCAAGTAGTAGCCGGAAATCCGGGATTGCCGAAACCGTCACCATCGGTGTCGGTGCAGACATCGCAGGAGTCGCCCACGTCATCGCTGTCGCTATCCTCCTGGAGCGGATTGAACACTTCCGGGCAGTTGTCCTGTTCACAGGTATTAGCCGGATAGCCGGGATCGCCGAGACCGTCACCATCGGTGTCGGTGCAGATGTCACAACTGTCGCCAATACCATCAGCGTCAGCATCGCTTTGATCCGGATTGTAAGTCGCCGGGCAGTTGTCGGTGGTGCAGGTATTCAGCGGAAAACCGAAATCGCCGTAGCCGTCGCCATCAAGGTCGGTGCAAAGATCACAGCTATCGCCCAGGTCATCGCTGTCGGCATCCTCCTGCAGCGGGTTATATCGATCAGGGCAGTTGTCATCCTGATCGCAGACAAAGTCGACATCATCATCGGGACACTGGGAAATTGCCGTAATCCAGG
>JBDRQZ010000476.1:0-3101 GCA_043826025.1 bacterium
TTTGATGACCTGAATCTTCTTGTCGCCTGCCGCCAGAAGCATGACAGTGAATTCTGTCTGCTCTTCCACAGCCGCCTCGCCACCAGCGCCGGCCACTGCGGCACCCGCCATCGCCATCGGCATCGAAGCGCTGACGCCAAACTTGTCCTGCAGAGTCGTGGACAGGTCGGCCAGCTCCATGACGGTCAGCCCAGAGATCATATCAACCAGTTGCTCAACTTTTTCGGACACCGGATCTTCTCCTTTGGTCTCTTTGGTTATCAGGTGCGGCCCCTGCGCGTCCAACCGCGGTCTGAGGAACGGCACCATCTATAGAAAATCTCTTTAATTCTCCGCTTTGTCCTTAATCGCCTCGATCGTCAGCACGAACTGCTGCAGCACACCGTTCAGCGTCCCGACAAACTGCTGCAAGGGAGCGGTGATCATGCCGATGGCCTGGGCGATCAGTTGATCCCGTGACGGCAGCTTGGCTATCCGCTCGACATCGGCATCGACGTAGAGCGTGCCTTCGACATGGATCGCTCTGATTTCCGGCTTCTCATTCGTCTTGCCGAAATCATACAAAATCTTGGCCATCTGGCCGACATCTTCGCCGCCAAATGCAATCGCGGTCGGTCCCACGAGGTGCTCATTCAGATCTCCGCGCCCCGCTTCAGTCGCGGCCAGACGCAGCAGCGTGTTTTTGGCGACCAGATATTTGATCTTGGCGTCGCGTAACTGCTTGCGCAAATCGGTCATCTTCTCAACCGTGAGCCCGACATAGTCGGTAACTGCGACCGAGGGCGCGCCTTTGAAGAGTTCCGACAGCTCTTCTACCTGCTTGATCTTTTCCTGATTCGGCATCGTTAATCCAGCTCCAATTCTCTTAACCACGCAACCTGGCGACAATGTCAGCGGTCGAAATCTTGATCCCCGGCCCCATCGTGGAGCTGAGCGAGGCGTTTCTCAGATAGGTCCCTTTCGCCGTTGCCGGCCGCGCCCGCATAATCGCTTCCATAAAGGCGAGAACATTCTTGCGCAAATTGTCCTCCGTACACGACACTTTGCCGACCGGCACCGCCACGTTTCCGGTCTTGTCAACGCGATATTCTATCTTGCCGGCTTTGATATCCTGCACCGCTTTGGCAACGTCGGTAGTCACCGTCCCCGCCTTGGGGTTCGGCATCAGACCTCGCGGTCCGAGGATCTTTCCCAGCGGTCCCAGCTTCGGCATCATGTCGGGCGTCGCGACCAATACATCAACGTCGGACCAGCCCTCTTTGAGCTTTTCGAGATACTCCTCGGCACCCACATAGTCGGCGCCGGCGTCGCGGGCTTCCTGCTCCTTCTCACCCTTGGTGATCACCAGGACGCGCACTGTTTTGCCGGTTCCGGCCGGCAGTGCCACCGTGCCCCGCACCATCTGGTCGGCATGTTTCGGATTGACGCCGAGTCGCACCACCATCTCAACGGTCTCGTCAAACTTTGCGTAGGCGGCCTCTTTGAGATGTTTGAGAGCGGCATCAAGATCCACCGCCTCCTTGGGACCGACCTTTTCCCGTGCTGCTTTGTAATTCTTGCCTACTGTCATCGGGCTAGTTCTCCACGTTCAGTCCCATGCTGCGCGCCGTGCCGGCAATCATCAGCATCGCCGCCTCGATACTCGCCGCATTTAAGTCCTTCGCCTTCAATTCGGCGATTTCTTTCAACTGCGCCTGCGTCACTGTGCCGACTTTGATTCGGTTCGGTTCACCCGAACCCTTCGGCAGCTTGGCCGCGCGCTTCAAGAGTACGGCCGCCGGCGGGGTCTTGGTGATGAAAGTAAAGCTCTTGTCTTTGAAGACCGTAATCACCACCGGAATCAACAACCCGCCCTGCTCCTGCGTCCGAGCATTAAAGGCCTTGCAGAACTCCATGATATTGACCCCCTTCTGTCCCAGCGCGGGACCGACAGGCGGCGCCGGCGTTGCCTGGCCGGCAGGAATCTGCAATTTGATGAAACCTTCTATTTTCTTGGCCACTTTGTCGCAAACCTCCTAGACTGATTCAATCTGCAGGAAATCGAGTTCAACCGGGGTCGGACGGCCGAAGATCGAAACCATAACTTTTACTTTCTTGCGCTCCAGGTTGATCTCGGAGACGAACCCGGAGAAATCGGCAAACGGCCCATCGATTACTTTCACCTGATCGCCGGCGCGCCACGGCACTTCGTCGATCTCCACTTCACGCTTGCTTTCCATCCGGCCCAGCATGCGGCGAGCTTCGTCATCGGTCAGCGGCGTCGGCTTGCCTCCCGAACCGACAAAATTGGTGATCCCCGGAGTGTTGACCACCATCTGCTCGATCCGCTTGTCCAGTTCAACCTGCAGGAGCATGTATGAAGGCAGGAACTTCTTCGTCGTCGTCGAACGCTTGCCCTGCTTCATCTCGGTGACTTCCTCGGTCGGGATCACAATCTCGCCGAAGAAATCTTCCAGACCTTCGTTGGTAATCATGCTCTCCAGATGACGTTTCGCTTTCTGCTCCTGACCGGAGTAGGTATGTAACGCGTACCAGCACTTCGCCATTACTGCCTCAGCAGAAAACCAACGACCGTGGACAAACCGGTATCAACTACATAGAGGAAAGCTGAGATGAGAATCGAGGTTACGACGACAACGATCGTCGAACCGATGATCTCCGGCTTACTCGGCCAGGTGACCTTCTTCAACTCCAGCTTCGTTTCCTCGAAGTACTTGAGGATTTTCTCTTTCAAGTTCATATCTTAATATTAACAGGCCAGGAGGGACTCGAACCCCCAACAGCCGGTTTTGGAGACCGGTGCTCTACCAATTGGAGCTACTGGCCTAGTTGGCTCTCCTTAACAAGCCGTAATTTATCTAAAGAACCTCCGAACTTACTTTCCTGCATCAATAGGTGGTGTGGCACGTTCGGGTTACTCGACGATGTCGGCGATGACGCCGGCACCTACGGTACGACCACCCTCACGAATCGCGAAACGAAGTTCCTTCTCCATCGCGATCGGCGTGATCAACTCCACATCCATCGAAATGTTGTCGCCCGGCATCACCATCTCCACATTCTCCGGCAATGTCACCGAGCCCGTCACATCCGTCGTCCGA
>JBDRQZ010000477.1:0-2194 GCA_043826025.1 bacterium
AACTGAGCTAGGGCGCCAGCGGTCGTAAGAGTGACCAATTAATACTCTTATCGAAACTTGTCAACTTTTTTTGAGGCTGCCGTTAATCTCCCCGGACGCCAGCGCGGCAAAACGCCATCCCTGGGGGAGCTTTTGTGAGCAGGTTCGACGCTACTAAGTCGGTTGGCGCGGCGGGTCTTTTTCCCTTATTGCGGCAAGCTCTTCCTGGATCTCAGACAGTGTCGCTGACAGCGATTCGAGCTTCTCCTGCAGATCGCCGAAATGCTCTTCGCTGGCGCGTTCAAAGTTCAGGAATCGCTGTTCGAGCAGTTCCAGCCGCAGCCGCATATCGCCCAGCAGCGACTCGCCAGCCTCTGCCTCGTCTGCATATTCAAGCTGGCCGCTGAGTCCGTCGAGCCGCTCAGTGATCTGCTGCAACTGCCCCGCCAGCTTCGGTAATTCGCGGTCGATCAGGGTGCCGATGATGTCGACGCCTTCGAGGATATCATCGAAACGAGAGGAGTTAGGATTGTCGGTGCCGCTCATCCCCTATCCTTTCTGCTCGCGTAGCTCGCGGAATGCCCATTTGAACAATTTCGAAGCCTGGGTGAAACGGGAGGATTTCGAGTTCGCGCCCAGCACTACCGCGGTTAGATCATGCTTGTGCCAATCGCTTACTCTGACGGCCACGCACCAGCCCGATTCGAAGATATAGACGGTTTTGACGCCTTCGACATACCAACTACTCAGAAGCAGCCGGTTCGTGTTGCCCAGCACATGGCTGCGCTTGCGCTTGACCGAGGTGAACTCGTAGCGACGGGTCCGCATCGCCTGTTTGATCGTGGGATTATCAGCGGCGAAATTCAGCAGTTTTGCGCAGTCAGCCGCACTGGCGACGTTGAGTTCCGACAGTCCGGTAGGTTCGATGACATGCATTGTCAGAAGACCCAACTCGCGAGCTTTGACATTCATACTGTCGGCAAACTGCTCGATGGTAAGGCCAGTGGAGCGCGCCAGCGCTCGCGCCGCCCGATTGTCGGAAGACATCATCGCGGCGTAAAAGAGGTCTTTGGCGCGATAGATATCGCCGGCCCGCAGCCGCGACTTGGATGACTTGTAGGCGTCGGCCTTGATCATCTCGATCGTCGTATCAAAGTCGACCTCAAAATCGAGCCAGGTCAGTATGGTGAGCAATTTGGTGATGCTCGCAATCGGTCGCACTTCATAGGGGTTGCGCGTGTAAAGAGTATGCCCGGTGTTGTTGTCGATCAGGATCGCGCTGCGGCAGTATACGCGCGGTGCCTTGTGCTGCATCTGGGGACGCGGCGGCAGCGGCGGACCCTCGATTCCCGGCGGCGCCGAGAGGTTGGCCGGCTCGACCAGACAGACGGCGAGCCACCAGAGCGTGGCGAATAGAAAGACCCCGGTCAGACTAATTCGTCGCAACATCGAGCATCTCCAGAATTCGGCGCGCGTTGGTCACTGCCTGGCCCTCATGGCAATTATTGAAGAATACGTAGATCGTCTCCGTTTGTTCTCGCATCTGCTCGATCTTCCCGACCCATTCGGCCAGTTCCTGATCGCTATAAAGATAATCATAGCGCAACGGCCCGCCATTCCACCACTGCTCAGCATTGCGGCCGTGTAACCGTATGTAACCGATCCCGGTAGTGGCCTGAGCGCGGCTGTCCAGCATGCCTTCCAGTTGCGGTTCATCGACCGACACATAACCGATCTCGTTCTTGCTAAGCCACTCAAAGAGCTTTGGCGTCAGCCAGCTATTGTGCCGGAACTCCATGAAGAGCGGATAATCAGCGAAAACATCTCGGCAGCGTCGCAAATGTTCGGCATTCTCGCGCGTGCGTTTGAATGACCAGGGGAACTGGGCGAGAATGCCTCTGAGCTTGCCACTTTCCGCCAGAGGCTGGAGCGCCTCGAAATAGGCGGGCGCGCTCTCGGCGAGTTTGTCGCGCTCATGAGTCGCGGAACTGTGCGCCTTGACCATGAACCGAAATTCGGGCGGCGTCTTTTTTTCAAGATTGGCCATGACGCGGAAATGGGGAATGCGGTAGTAAGTCGAGTTGACCTCGACCGTGTCGAAGTGCTTCACATAGAAATCGAGCATCTTGCCCTTCTCGATTCCCGCCGGATAGAAGGGGCCGATCCAGTCGGCAAAGCTATAGCCACTCGTTCCCACGCGCACCTCGGCTGTCAT
>JBDRQZ010000478.1:0-4617 GCA_043826025.1 bacterium
GGCCACTGGAAACATGGCGGCATTGTCGGCGTCATGGGATACGGTGGCGGCGTTATTGGTCGCTATTCCGACCTGCCCGACAAGTGGCCCAATGTTTCACACTTCCACACCATGCGTATCAACCAGCCCGCCGGTTGGTTCTATACCACCAAGGCCCTGCGGGGCATCTGTGATATCTGGGAGACACGCGGCTCCGGTATGACTAACATGCATGGCTCCACCGGTGACATTATTCTGCTCGGTACCAGAACTGAGCAGTTGGAGCCGATTTTCGCCGAGTTGGCAAAGATGGACTTCGATATTGGCGGTTCCGGCTCCGACTTGCGTACCCCGAGCTGCTGCTGCGGTCAGGCGCGCTGCGAGTGGGCCTGCTATGACACCATGGCGCTCACCCATGACCTGACCATGCACTACCAGGATGAGCTGCATCGGCCGGCCTTCCCCTACAAGTTCAAGTTCAAAATGTCGGGCTGCCCGAATGACTGTGTGGCCTCGATTGCCCGTTCCGACATGTCGATCATCGGTATTTGGCGCGATGAGATCCAGCAGGATGATGCCGCAGTGGCGGAATATGCCGCAAGCGGTATGGACATCAAGGGCGACATCGTCGACCGCTGCCCCGGCAAGTGCATGGATTGGGATGGCAAGAAGCTGACGATCGAAAATTCCTACTGCCTGCACTGCATGCACTGCATCAACGTGATGCCGAAGGCGTTGCGCCCGGGCAAAGACCGGGGTGCGATGCTGCTGCTGGGCGCCAAGGCGCCGATCATCGAGGGCGCGCTGCTGGGTTCAGTGCTCGTGCCATTCATCAAGCTCGAACCGCCCTATACCGAGTTGAAAGACCTGGTCGACCGCATCTGGGATGTCTGGTGTGAAGAGGGCAAGAACCGCGAGCGTGTCGGTGAATTCATCCAGCGCGTCGGCTTGGGCAACTTCCTCGAGGCTATCGAGGTCGAGCCGATTCCTGAAATGATCAGACATCCGCGCACGAATCCTTATGTCTTCTACGAGGAATACTTCGAAGAGGGTGATGAGGATGAAGAGGAAGATGACCAGTAAGTGGCAGTTAACCTTGAACTATGTTTAGCTCAGATAGAGGTATAAGATGGCAGTAGCAGAAGAAAGACGGACTGATTACGGCCCGCCGCATTACGAGCAGTTCCTGCCGCCGATTATCAAGGAAAACTATGGCCAGTGGAAGTATCACGAAATACTGAAACCGGGTGTCATGGTGCATGTTTCCGAGAGCGGCGCCGAGTTGTTTACCGTGCGGGCGGCTTCCGGCCGTTTGGTTTCGATCGACAAGATTCGGATGTTTTGCGATTTGGCTGACAAGTATTGCGACGGCTACATGCGTTTTACCAGCCGTCACAATGCCGAGTTCCTGCTTAGCAAGAAAGAGAACATCGAACCGTTGATCGCGGACCTGAAAAAAATCGGTCACCCGATCGGTGGTATCGGTAACGCGATTACCAGCATTGTCCACACTCAGGGCTGGGTGCATTGCCACTCCGCCGCGACCGATGCCTCCGGTATCGTCAAGTGCGTGATGGATGATCTGATTGAGTACTTCACCGAGACCAAGCTGCCGGGCAAGCTGCGGATCGCACTGGCCTGCTGCTTGAATATGTGCGGCGCGGTGCACTGCTCTGATATCGCGATTCTCGGCGTTCATCGCCGCCCGCCCAAAATCGACCATGAACGACTTCACAAGATGTGCGAAATTCCAAATGTCAGCGCCTCCTGCCCGACCGCGGCAATTCGCCCGGCGACCGTCGACGGCAAGCCCTCGGTCGAGGTCATCGAAGAGCGTTGCATGTTCTGTGCGAACTGTTACACCGTTTGCCCGTCGATGCCCCTCAACGATCCGCTTAACGATGGCGTGTCGATCTGGGTCGGCGGCAAGGTGAGTAACGCGCGCCATGAGCCAATGTTCTCAAAACTCGCGATTCCGTTCCTGCCCAACAATCCGCCGCGCTGGCCCGAAGTGACCGACGCGATTCGCAATCTGGTTGATCTGTGGGCCGCGAACGCACGCAAGTATGAGCGTATGGGTGAGTGGATCGAGCGCATTGGCTGGCCGAAGTTCTTCAAGATGTCCGGCATCGAGTTCCAGAAGGAACATATCGATGACTTCAAGCATGCCGGTCTAACCTATAAGACTTCGACTCACCTTAGCTTTTAGGGGATAGATCGATGGCTATGACTGTCGAACAAATTGCTGACGCCATGTTCAAACTGGTCAAAGATGCCACGGGCCAGAAGAAGCTCAAACCGATGGATCTGACCAAGACCATTCGCGAGCTCTACCCGGATGACTTTGACCGGAAAGTGTGTAAAGAAGCGATCAAGATCCTGATTGATTCGGGTCGCTGCGTTTACACCTATTTTGGTGGCAGCTACATCGAATTGCCGCACCGCGAAGGCGCGGCGAACGACTAGGTAAGTCTTCATCCCGAGGTGCTGGATTTGGCTGGCAACTGCGCACGAGTCTGTATCTGTGGCCTGTCCGGAGACTCCGGGAAGACAATAGTGAGCTTAAGCCTTCTGGCGGTAATTCGCCAGAAGGCGCTCTCTGTTTCGGTCTTCAAGAAGGGTCCGGACTATATCGATGCTGCCTGGCTGGGTCAGGTGGCCGGTAAGGCTTGTCGCAATCTTGATACCTATCTGGCCGACCCCACTTCAGTCCAGCAAACCTTCACCCGTACCGCCGCTGAATCGGATATCGCCCTTATCGAAGGCAATCGCGGTCTTTTCGATGGTCTCGATCTGGCCGGCACGCACAGCAGTGCGGCGCTGGCGCAACTGCTGCAGACCCCGGTGATCCTCGTTGTTGACTGCACCAAGACCACCCGCACCGTGGCCGCCATGGTACGTGGCTGTCTTGATTTCGATCCTGAGCTGCAAATCGCCGGTGTCATTCTTAACCGGGTCGCAGGTAAACGGCACCAGCAAATAGTGACTGAAGCAATCGAAAAATACAATGGCCTGCCGGTAGTGGGGGCCATCCCAAAATTGGATAAACAAAAGAGATTGATCCCCGACCGTCATCTCGGTCTGGTGCCGCCCTCGGAGTTCGCCGATGAAAGCACCCTGCTGCAGGAACTGGGATCAATTGGCAATGAATTTCTTGATATTGACCGCATTCTGGCGATCGCCCGCAGTGCCGAACCGCTGCCGGAGATTGCCTTGAAAGCTGATCCGCCGACTGCGACCAGTGTGCGAGTCGGCTATTTCAATGATCCGGTTTTTACTTTCTACTACCCGGAAAACCTTGAAGCTCTGACTACCGCAGGGGCTGAATTAGTGCCGGTCAATTCGCTGAGCGATAGAGAGTTGCCCAGAATCGACGCGCTCTATATCGGCGGCGGCTTCCCGGAGACTTTTGCCGAGAAGCTTTCTGCCAACGAGAGCCTGCGCCAGGCGGTCAAAGCTGCCGGTGAAACTGGTTTGCCGATCTACGCCGAGTGCGGCGGTCTGATTTATCTCTCGCGCACACTAACCTGGCAGAATCAAACCTATCCGTTGGCGGGGCTACTGCCGCTCGATCTTGAACTGCGCGAACGGCCAGTCGGGCATGGCTATACCGAATGCGAAGTTGATCGCGCGAATCCCTATTTTCCCGAGGGCAGCATTCTCCGCGGCCATGAGTTTCACTACTCGGCGCCGCTGAATCCGAATGCGGTGGAGTGCTGTTTGCAGATGCACAAAGGTGTCGGCGTTAGCGGGGGACGCGATGGGATTCTCTACAAATCGACCTTCGCCTGCTACACCCATCTGCATGCAGCCGGTGTACCCGGTTGGGCGCCCGCGCTGGTGCAGCAGGCCGGGAAGTATCGGCGGCGACGCTCCGGCGGTGGCGGTGGTGGAAAAGCACTTGCTCACACGGCGGCGATGAATTAAGATGGACAAATGTAGCCAACTTGAGATGTGGCTGTGGCGACAGGATTTGATAGTTACGTCGAGCGAGAGTGCTCGACCACCAATAATGGATGACAGACGGTGTGCCAGGATGAAGGTCCATCTGGGCAGCATCGCGATAATCAGTAACAAGCGAGTAGCATCATGGCTAAACTAGTCAAAAAGAAAAAGAAAAAGCTGGGTGCCGGTGGGTTCTCGAGCTCAGGTCCCTCGACGCGCGAGCAATCGACTGAGCGGCCACAGTTTGTCCAGAAGATACCGCCTTGCGGCGATGCTTGCCCCAATCACAACCAGATTCGCAAGATGCTGACGAAGATCATGAAGGCTGAGGATATGGAGATTTCTTACGAGCAGGCGTTCGAGGAAGCTTTCTATATCTTCGCCGAGACTACTCCTTTTCCTTCCGTCTGCGGTCGCGTCTGTCCCCATCCTTGTGAAGGTCAATGCAACCGCAAAGAGAAAGAGGGTGCGGTCGGAATCAACTCGGTCGAGCGTTACATTGGCGACCGGGCGCTGGCGAAGGGCTTCAAGTTCAAGAAGCTCGCCGAAGATACCAAGACCCAGAAGGTCGCAATTGTCGGCGCCGGTCCGGCCGGTCTTTCCTGTGCCTATCATCTGGCACGTCGCGGTTTCCCGGTGACTGTCTTCGAAGCCTTCCCCAAGGCTGGCGGCATGCTGCGTTATGGTATTCCT
>JBDRQZ010000479.1:0-5131 GCA_043826025.1 bacterium
AGCAGAACCTTGTCGAGCGGCTGCTGGGTTGCCTCAAGCACCTCAACAGTCGCTGAAACCCCGCCCGAAGCGGCGGTTATTGCTGCGAAGATGCCGGCGGGGCCGCCGCCAACAATGGCAATTCGCACTCCTGCTCCTGTCTCAAGGTTGCCCGGTTTCTCCGGTCATAAGATATTCCTCCTCAGAGATGCTGCCAAACCAAAAGCAATAAGAGCGGGAAAACCGCAATAATCGGGTCGCCGCCCGCAGTTCTCCGCTTGCCAAGTGACCGATCAGGATACTAATTCGTATAACCCAAATGGGGAGATCGCGCCCATCCGGTGAAACTCCGGCGTATAGGTGATAGCTACAAGAGGAATGAATATCAGAACCAGAAATACTCCAATAGCAGACATCCCAGTGAAAACTCATCACATCATCCACTCATTCATGCTTCTTTGTCTCGCGCTGCCACTTTTGCAGTGTTCGTCTGATTCCGGCGGCAATGGTCAGAGTGGCGCCAACGCGCTGGTTCCCGCCGTGGAGGCAGTGCAGGCGCGCTTCGGCAGCCTACCGCTGACCGAACGGCTGAGTGGTGTGGTCAAGGCACGCAACCAGATCGACATTTACGCCGAAGTCAGCGCCGTAGTCGCGGAGGTGCTGGTCAATGACGGTGAACTGGTGGAGCGGGGGCAGCCGCTGTTGAAGCTGCGCGACCGGGAGTTTCAGGAACGTCTGAAGCAGGCCGATGCCGGGCTGGAGATTGCCGCAGCCCAGGCGAAACAGGCAGCAGCGCGTCTCAAAGAGGTTCAGTCGGAGCTGAGCCGCAGCGAGACCATGGCGGAACGGGGCTTAATCAGCGATACCGAGCTGGAGAATGTTCAGACTAAGACGGTCTCGGCAGAGGCTGATTTTGAGCTCGCCGAGGCGCGGGTACGACAATCCCAGGCGACTGTGGACGAACGTCGCGAAGCACTCTCGCAGACAATAGTCCGCGCGCCGGTGGCCGGTACGGTCGGCAGTCGTAATGTCGAGGTCGGAATGCTGGTCAGTAGCGGCTCCCGGCTGTTTACGTTGGGTCAGCTAGATAGCGTCCGGATCGAGGTCGTGCTGACCGACCGGATGCTCGATTATATCGAAGTCGGCCAGAACAGCGACATTTTTGCGGAAAGCGGCTCTTTCGACGCTGCGGCTCCATTGACACGAGTCTCGCCTTTCCTGAACCCGGTTACTCACTCCACCGAAGCGGAAATCGACCTGGCCAATCCCGATCAGATCCTCAAGCCGGGAATGTTCGTGACGGTTGATATTCACTATGGCGAGAGCGCGCAGGCGACTTTGGTTCCCTTAAGTGCAATTTATGAAAACCCGGCAACCGGCGGTGTCGGCATCTACCGAAGTCGCGAACAATTGAATCGTGATGAATTGACAAGTGACGTAAACCCACAGGCCACCACGCTGACCAACCCGGTGCTTTTCGAATTCGTGCCGATTGAAGTCATTGCCAAGGGCAGAATGGAAGCTGGCGTGCGAGGTGTCGAACCGCAGGACTGGGTAGTGACCATCGGGCAGGACTTGCTGGGCAGTGACTCGGCAATGGCCCGGGTGCGGCCGGTTAGTTGGGGTTGGGTCGAAGAATTGCAGAATTTACAACGCGAAGACCTGCTTGACGAAGTGATCCAGGAGCGCCCGGGCGCGCCGCGAGATACCAGTTCACTTCTGCCGCAGCAGCCGATATCGGAATAGCAAAATATGGGTATTACAAAACTGGCAGTGAAGCGACCGATCGCTACCACGATGGTATTCTTGATCATCATCGTGCTGGGCATCATGGGCTTCCGTTTCCTGCCGGTTGATTTGCTCCCCGCCATTGAGTATCCGATGCTCAGTGTCTCGACCAGTTACCCCAACGTGGGCCCCGAAGAGGTCGAGACGATCATTACCGATCGGGTCGAAAACGCAGTCGCCAGTGTCTCCAATATCGAAGAGGTCCGCTCCCGTTCGTCGGAGGGCCGCAGCCGGGTGACCCTGGAGTTCAGTCAGGGAACCAATATCGATGCGGCCGCCAACGATGTGCGGGCGGCGCTGGACCGGATCCGCGACGATCTACCACCGGAGGTGGAATCGCCACAATTATGGAAATTCGATCCCGACAATTTCCCAGTAGTCATTCTGGGCGCGCGCTCCGAGCGCAGTATGGCGGAGCTGACTCAGATTCTCGAACGGGAACTCTCGCAACGGTTCGAGCAGATTCCCGGAGTCGGCTCGGTTGATGTCTGGGGCGGCATTTACCGAGAAATCCAGGTGCGGTTGATGCGTGATCGGCTGGCCTCGAGCCAGCTCTCTGCCGATGATGTGCGCCGGGCGCTGCAGCGCGAGAATGTCACACTACCCGGCGGCGACATGCGCGAAGGCATGAGCGATCTCTACGTGCGCACGCGGGGCGAGTATCAGTCCCTCGACGAGATCGCGAACACAGTCATCACGATGGTCGATGGCAAGCCGATTCGGGTGCGCGATGTCGCCGAAGTCGTCGACGGCTTCGAAGACATCAGCCGCATCGTGCAGGTCGACGGTCAAACGATGGTGCGATTCGGGGTGCGCAAGCAATCAGGCGCCAATACGGTCGCGGTAGCGGCCGATGCCCGCAGGGTGATGGATCAGATCAACCGTGAGCGTGACGACCTTGACCTATTGATGATCATCGATCAAAGTGAGTTTATTCAGAACTCGATTGATAACGTACAGAAGTCCGCACTCTGGGGTGGACTGCTGGCGGTGCTTATTCTCTACCTCTTCCTGCGGCGCGGCTCCTCGACTTTTATCATCGCGCTTTCGATTCCGATCTCGATCATCGCCGCCTTCGGCCTGCTCTTCTTCAGCAACCTGACTCTGAATCAGATGAGCTTTGGAGGGCTGGCGCTGGGAATTGGAATGATCGTCGATAACGCCATTGTCGTGCTGGAGAACATCGTCAGGCAGCGGGAGAATGGCATGAGCCCGGAGGAGAGCGCCCTGGTCGGGACCAAGCAGGTGACCGGGGCGATTATCGCCTCGACGCTTACCACCGTGGTCATCTTCCTGCCGGTGATCTTCATGAACACGATTTCGGGAATGCTCTTCCGCGAATTGGCCCTGGTGGTGATGTTCGCGTTGCTCTGTTCACTTGTAGTGGCGCTTACCCTGGTGCCGATGCTGAGCAGCCGTATCCTGAGAGTGCGCCCCAGAGCGGCGGCTGATGATAGCAATGGTTCGGCGGCCGGCAGATGGTTCGAGCGTCTGGAGACGCGATATGCGCACCTGTTGGAAGGAGCACTCCATCACAAGAAGATTGTCTTCGGCGTAACCGGCGGCCTCCTGGTGGCGACACTTTTCCTCTGGCCTCTGTTGCCGGTCGAGTTGGCGCCGCAGATGGACGCCGATGAGATCGATATCGACATTCAGATGGCTCAGGGGATGAATATCGCGGTGGTGAACAAGTATCTGAATGAACTTGAAGAACTGGTGCGTGAGGTTACTCCGCTGGAAGAAGTGCGGCACCTCAGCAAGGAAATTCGTTCCGGCGATGCACAGATTGAAATCTCCTTAAAGCCTGAGCGGGAACGTTCGACCAGCAGCTCCGTGCTGGCCGACAGGATCCGCCGTCATGTCTCCGGCAAGGTCCCGGGCTCCAATGTCCGGGTGACGGCGCAATCGGGGCTCTGGATGCTCCGCCGGCTGTTCGGCTCCGGCAGCGGCGAGGCGGTTCAGGTCGAGCTACGTGGTTACGACCTCGCGCTTGCCGATTTGCTGGCACAGGATATCAAGAAAGAGATGGAACAGGTGCCGGAGGTCGAGGATGTCCGCCTCAGCCGTCGCGAAGGTCGTCCGGAGCAGAACCTGATTGTCGACCGGGAGAAGATCGCCGAGCTGGGACTTTCGGTCAGCGATGTGGCGGAGGTGATTCAGACTAATGTCGGTGGCAGCCGCGCCGGCGTCTATCGTGATCGTGGCGAGGAATACGCGATTGTCGTGCGTCTGCAACCGGTTGATCGACTGAGTATAAATGATCTCAGCAATGTCGCGTTGCGCACCGACGGTGGCGACATTATACCGGTGTCCTCGGTGGTGAGCAGCGAACGGCGGCGCAGCCCGACCGACATCGAGCGGGTCAATGGTCAGCGGGTCACCTATATCACCGCAAACCTGGAGAGCGGTGCGGCGCTCGGCAATGTGGTTGAGAAGCTGCAAAACCGACTGCATGATTTGCCGATGCCGCAAGGTTTCTCCCTGGTATTCAGCGGCGAGTATGAGGAGCAGCAGAAAGCGCAGAGCGACTTCCTGCTCTCGGTTTTCATGGCGCTGGCTTTGATCTATATGGTGATGGCGGCGCAGTTCGAACGCTTCCTCGATCCCCTGATTGTGATGGTCTCGGTGCCGCTGGCGGTCATCGGCGTCATTCCGACGCTGTTGATCACCGGTACCACGATCAACATGCAGAGCTTGATGGGGATGGTCATGTTGATCGGCATCGTCGTCAACAACGCGATTGTGTTGGTGGACTATATCAATCTGATGCGGCGTGAGCACAATCTCTCGGTGGCCGAGGCGGTTGTGCAATCCGGTCGGCTGCGGCTGCGCCCGATTCTCATGACCACCTGCACGACCGTGCTGGGTATGCTGCCACTGGCCTTCGGCACCGGCGCCGGCGGTGAGATTCAGGCCTCACTGGCACGCGCGGTAATCGGCGGACTCTTGGTGTCGACTCTAATTACGCTGGTGCTGATTCCGGTGGTTTATACCAATGTCCATGTGTTGCTGGCCAAGGTCCGAGCAAAGTCGCGGCCAGTCACCGCCCCTCAGCCTGACACCGGTGTCTAAACGCCGGGTCAGCGCGGTTCAGATTTTCGGTCAAAATAATCCAGGGCAAGCTTAGAGATCACGGAGCGGTATTTGCCACTCTCGGTGAGTGGAATATCGTCGACATATTCAAGTCTGATTCTGAACTGATCGGCAAATGACTTGGAGGCGTATTCGAGCAACGTCGCTTCATCACGCTCGCGGGCGTAATTCTCATTAGGCACCACCCGCAGGATCACTTCATCAAGACTCACCTGTTCAAGCTGATACTTTTTCAGCTTGTCGAATCTCCTGGCGTCGACATAGGCGAGAA
>JBDRQZ010000480.1:0-2902 GCA_043826025.1 bacterium
GAGCAGGTGAGCGTAGCTCGACAAATATGGCGGTCGCCGGGGGGTAAATGGCGACTACCCTTATCTTACCAGTTTTTCCCCCTTTGGTGATCTCTCGATTCTGCCGACATTATCAGAAGTGGCAGGCGTCCCTTCCGCGCCTGGCGTGAGGGTGCGCATTCTTCGCAAGTGGTGACGCTCGAAGATTTTGCCAAGAACAGTATCAGACGAGTTCACATCTCGAAAACTGTGAACGCGGGGGAGCGTAGCCAATTTGTCAGGCGTCTCTCAGACTGCGCGGCGCGACGGGCCTCCCGCATCAGGGAATGGAGAAGGATGACAGCGATAGTGACCGTTGTCCACGTGGTGCCCGGTGCCGGGTGGTTAGACCCGGTATCCGCACCGAACTGAGGTAACGCGATGCAGACTGAATCAAGCCTTGAGAGCCAACTGCCCACCACTCTGACCGAAAAATCCGCGAACCAATCAGCGCTGGACGAAAGTGAGACGGTGTTTCGCACGATTGCCACTGCCGCGAGAGATGCGGTGATTGTGGTGGACAGCGAGGATCGCATCCGGTTCTGGAATCCAGCCGCCGCTGAGATGTTCGGCTTCAGCGAGGTCGAGGCCCTCGGCGAAAGATGTCACCAGCTAATTACACCGGAACGATTCCGAGCCAAGGCCCTCGCCGCGCAGGCTACATTCCGCGAGAGCGGCACAGGCGATGCCGTCGGTCAGACCCTTGAGCTGCAGGCTTTACGCAGAGATGGCACCGAGATCACCGTCGAGTTGTCTCTCTCGGCGATTCAACTCGATGGCGAATGGGCGGCTGTGGCGATCATCCGCGATATCAGCGAGAGAAAGCGCGAGGAGCAGATCAGCAGGCTGACACAGCTCTCGGTTGAGCAATCTGCTGACGCCGTGCTCTGGTTCACGCCGGATGGTAGCTTGTCCTATGTCAACCAGGCTGCCTGCCAAACGCTCGGCTACACCAGAGAAGAATTACTCAGTCTCAATGTTAAGGAGTCTTATGCCTACCTTGGCGAAGACGCCTGGCGGAAAATGTGGGACGACCTGCGCCGGTGGCGCTCACTCACAATCGAAGCTGTCCAGCGCACCAAGGGGGGCCGCACCTTTCCGGTCGAACTGACAGCAAACTATCTCGAGACTGAAGCAGGTGAGGTCTGTTGTGCCTTTGCGCGCGACATCTCCGAGCGCAAGCAGATCCAGGAAGCAATCGAGGAGAGTGAAGCCAAATATCGCGGACTCTGGAACTCAATGAATGAAGGCTGTGCGGTTTGTCGGCTGATCCGCGATGAAGATGGCGAACCGGTTGATTACCGCATCATCGATGTCAACCCGGCCTTTGCGAAGATGACCGGCTGCAGCCGCGAAATGGCACTGTCCACGAATCCGGCCAGACTCTTTCAGGTCCCGGCCCCGCCGCATCTGCAGGAATTCGCCGACGTTGAAGCGACCGAGGTACCGATATCATTTGAGACATCCTTCCCCAGCATTGACAAGACCTTCAGGTTGTCAGCCTTCTCACTTGCGAAAGGCCGGTTTGCTGTCTCCTTCGTCGACCTGACCCAACAGAGACGGGCTCGAGCGGCTCTGAGAGAATCGGAGGAGCGCTACCAGGAGCTATTCACCGCCGTGCAGGAAGGGATTCTCGTTTTTGATGAAAATGAGAAGATCATCTATGGCAATCCGGCTTGCGCGCACATTCTTGAGGTCGACCAGCCCGAGGCACTCAAGGATCGCAGCTTCTGGGATTTCGTTCCACAGCACGAACGGGCAAAAATGCGCGCACAGATCGAATCGTGCGCTCAGGGGAAGAGTTCCAAATGTGAATTGGGAATCCTGACCGCCGGCGGCGCCGACAAAACGGCACTGCTCTCGGTTTCGCCTCGTTTTGACGCTGAGCGAAAATTCCATGGCGCTTTTGCCGCCCTCCTTGACATCACCGATCGGAAACGCATCGAGGAAGAACTGCGCCAGAGCCAGGAGCAACTACAGGCGATCCTCGAAAATGTCGGGATCGGCATTGCGGTTATCAGCCCGCAGATGGAGATTCTCTCGCTGAATCGGCAGATGCAAGAGTGGTTTCCCGACGTGGATGCCAAGAGTCGGCCGATCTGCCACAAAGTCTTCAACAATCCGCCCAGTGAGACCCTCTGCAGCTATTGTCCGACCTTCAAGACCTTGAGCGACGGCGAAATCCATGAAGCAGTCACGCGCACTCCAGCCGGCACCGAGTTCAGGACCTATCGCGTGATCTCCTCTCCCATCAAGAGCGAAACCGGAGATATCATTGCCGCGATTGAGATAGTCGAGGATTTGACCGAGAGCCATCGCGCCGAGACCGTCAAGCGCGATCTCGAACGGCGCCTGCAGGAGACCAGCAAGCTGGAGGCGGTCGGCTCGCTGGCATCTGGGATTGCGCACGAAATCAACACGCCGATTCAGTTCGTCGGCGACAACACGCACTACCTGTCCGATTGCTTCGATACTTTGCTCAAGCTGATTACCAAACATCAACAACTCTGGCTGCGTGCCCGTCAGGGTGATGACCTGACGCAATTGGATGAGGAGTGGCATCAAGCCGAAAACGAGGCCGATCTGGAATACACTATCAGCGAGGTGCCGACGGCGATCAATCAGACCCTGGACGGCGTGCAGCGTGTCGGCCAGATCGTGCGTTCGATGAAGGAGTTTGCGCACACCGATCGCAAGGAGACCAGTGCCTGCGATCTCAACCGCATGCTGGACACGACACTTACAGTGGCCCGTAACGAACTGAAATACGTCGCTGACGTAGTAACTGATTACGACCCGGAGTTGCCTGAGATCGATTGCCACCGCGATGAACTCAATCAGGTATTTCTCAACCTCTTGATCAATGCGGCGCACACCATTGCCG
>JBDRQZ010000481.1:0-6459 GCA_043826025.1 bacterium
CTCTCGCCGGCTTCTATTCTCAATGCGATCGAGATTCGGATAGGTTGTTGAGAGCGTGAAGAAATCGAAAAAGGTGAGATGTAACGAGAAGAATAACTGACATCACGAGGCGAGATATCCGTGAGTCGCTATCGTCATTTAATCTCTGGGGGCGATTGGACGATGTCGATTTTCTCAGCCGGCTGTATGACCTAGATGGGCTACCTTCTCAGGACAGTCGATTCAAGACTGCGCGAGAGGACATAATTCAACATCGCTTTGCGAACAATGACTGGGAGGACGACTGGATACTCTACGATGACCGGTTCGGGTTAAGCGATGGTGATGACGAAACATACTTACGGTTTCTCGCTGAACTCCTACATCCGCTCGTGCGCTCGGATCAGGAGGAGGTCGAAAATCTTGCCCGAATTCTCAACAGCCTTCTTGCACCTGATGGTTATCGGCTAGTGGTCAAGGAGCGCGTCTCTGGCAGGCCCGTTTTTGCGGCAAAAGAGATCGCACCCGAGCCCTTAGGACAGCGGGCTGCACCCAAACACTTCACAGAGGATGTCCGGCCGCTGATCGCTACGATCTCACGCTTGGCGGAACTGGATGGCTCTAAGTTGGAGCAGGACGTACTCCGCTTTGCTGAACCTAACCTAGAAGAACCAGAATATGACAATTGGGATGGGGGCACATACTACTACACATTGACTCTGGTTGTGCCTGTCGATGTATATGCGCGGCTTGGTGATCAGGTGCGTCCCATCGAAGAACGCCTCAGCAATCGAATTTCAGCGGTATTACGTACACCCGATAACCGTCATATAACGGGTGTTGTGATCCAGCCAAGCCTTGTTGAACGTACTTCTGCAGAGTTGATTGATGTCGTTTCCGCTGGAGCGCAACGCCCCGTGCCGCACTTCTGGGCTCCGGGACAGTTCCGACTCTTTATAAGCCACGTCACGTCTTTTAAACAGCGAGCTACGGCGCTCCGACAGAAGTTGTCGAAGTACCATATCTCCGGTTTTGTTGCGCATGAGACGATTGAGCCCGGTAAATTTTGGCAACGTGAGATAGAGGCTGCGCTGCGTTCAATGCACGCGATGGTGGCGCTTGTTACGCCAGATTTCCACGAGAGCAGATGGACGGACCAAGAGGTTGGCTGGGCTCTCGGGTCGGGAATCCACGTCCTCCCTGTTCGACGGGGTGCTGATCCGTACGGGTTCATAGGTGAAATACAAGGCGTCCAGGGGATAGGCAAGAAGGTTTCGAAGGTCGCGGATGAGGTCTTCGAGGCATTGCTCCGTCATTCGATGACACGTGACGAATTGCTCGAAGCGCTGGCTGTTGGATTCGAGCGAAGCTCATCCTTTCAGGAGGCTAGGGACAATCTCGCATTGCTGGAGCGTGAGGATAACATCCCGGAATCGCTTTTCCGACGGGTCGAAGT
This sequence comes from bacterium, assembly GCA_043826025.1. GTDB lineage: Bacteria > Zixibacteria > MSB-5A5 > CAIYYT01 > CAIYYT01 > JBDRQZ01. Next base: position 1,436 of record JBDRQZ010000481.1, read on the forward strand.
GACGTTGCGCTCAAACGATCGGGTAGGCAAATCCTCTGGAGTCGCCCAGAGAGTTGAGAAGATGATACGGAAGTCGAGGGGTACTGTCTGACCGCTTTATAGGTTGCAGTTTCCGCAACAATGCGTGTCGCATAGCCTCTCTGCAGAAGATCGGCTAAGCCACGTCCGAACCACGGGGGTTCGGACCTACATGGAGACCAGCCCGACGGCTTCTACCACCCCTTCTTGCGCATGATGTTGGACATCTTCTGTTCGAGGTCCTGCTCAAAGAGAGCGACTCGTTTCTGCTGCGCTTCGGTGACTTTGGTGGTCAACTGCTCGATGTCGGCAGGTTTTTCGAGAAAGTCACAGGCGCCAAGCTTGACCGCCTCGACACCTTTTTGTATCGAGCCATGACCGGTGAGAATGATGATCTGTAGATTGGAGTCTACCTCCAGCATCGCTTTCAGGGTCTCGATCCCATCCATCCCCGGCATCGCCAGATCGACGATGATCGCATCATAGAGTTTGTTGCCGACCGCCTCTACTCCGGCAGCGCCACTCTCGACAGTGTCTACCGCAAACCCCCGGCTGCGCAGACGCTCGGCGACAATCCCGGCGAATTCGATCTCATCATCGACTATCAGTACATTGGCTTTGGTCATACTATCTACCTCTAAACTACAAGCATTCTAATTTGCCGGACGCAAAGGAATAGTCAAAGTAAACCGAGTACCGGAATCCAGCGGCTCCGCCGTGAGTTTACCCTCGATTTGCATCGCCAGCCGGTTGAACTCCGCCATTTTGTCATCGGCAGTCATCACCGGCCGGGGCGACTCAAGTTTGATCGCCACGCCATTATCGACAGCCACCGCGCCCAGTCTCACCACATCACCGGGTTGGATCTCTTCCAACACCAGTTTGAAGGTGCGAAACACCACTTGTTGCAGGAAGAAGGGATTGCTGGTGATTTTCAACTGCTCGACTGGCGGGCTCAGGACTAGATCGGCACGTTTGAGGCTGGCGAGTCGCCGTGCCAGCGCGACGAAATTGTCCAGAACCTCGTTGACCTCGAACTCCAGCAGAGGTTGATCGGTGCTGTGCGCAAACTTGTTCAGGCGCTTGATGATCTCCAGACCGCGCTCGGTTTGTTTCTGTACCGAGGCAACCGCAGTCGTCAATCGCTCTACCGAGAGCGGCACGCCTTGCTCCTCACCGGCAATCATATCATCCAAAAGTCCGGCGGTCTGATCGATGATGGAGATCACATTATTCAACTCGTGCGAGACCGAAGCGGTCACCGCGCCAAAGAAAGCCATCCCGGCATCGGTCAGATAACGGCTGTCCGATTCGTTACTCACGGTTATGTTTGCGCCGCCAGGGCTTCACGCATCTTGGCGATCAGGTCGTTGAGATTCACAGGTTTGATGAGATAGTCATAAGCTCCCTCCGGCCGCGACTCAACATCGGTGACCGGCGATCCATGGCCGGTAATCAGTAGTACCGGGACCCTGGGATAGTCGGCTCGCAGACGCTGCAGCACCTCGGCGCCACCCAGACCGGGCAGCTTGAGATCGAGCACGACAATCTGGAAGTTACCGTCACGCATCTTCGCCAATCCGTCAACGCCATCTATCGCGTACTCGGCCTCGATCCCCCGATAAGAAAGCCGCTCCACCAGGGTGGAGACCAACTCCTCCTCATCATCAATTAACAGCACCCGCATCTCACTCATACTCTATTCTCCAAAGCCGCCCTTCGACAGGGGCAGAGTTATCAGGAAGCGCGTGCCCTTGCCCAGCTCGCTCTGCGCCTCGATTTCTCCTCCCAGCTTCTCCACGATATCGCGGGTGATCGACAGCCCCAACCCGGTGCCGAACTCACCTTTGGTAGAGAAGAATGGTTCGAAGATATGTTTAAGGTTTTCGTCGGCGATCCCTTTGCCGTTGTCGGTGATGGCCACCACGACAGAGTGCGCATCGCGGTTGGCCGCCGAAAGGTCGATCCGACCGCCATTGTCTACCGCGGCGATCGCGTTGTTGATGATGTTCAGGAACACCTGCTGCAACTGGCCGCGGTCGCTGTCGATTTTCGGCAACTGCTCGTCGAAGTCATAGTTGATCTGGATGCTGCGATGGCGAATCTCGGTACCCTGAAAACCGACCACCTCTTTGAGCAGTTCGTTGAGGTCGATAACCTCCTGTTTGACCTCCATCCGCTTGGCGAAACCGAGCAGCCGGTGGGTGACTCCGGAGCAGCGCTCTACCGACTGCAGGATCGAGCCGATCAGCCCCAGGAATTTCTCTTTGTTCGGAAATGTTTCGCTATAGTTAACGAGGTCCTGCATCAGCCCGGCTTTTTCGTTGATGATCGCCATCGGATTATTGATCTCATGCGCCACTCCGGCAGCCATCCGACCGATAGTAGCCATCTTGTTGGTGTACTCGATGTTGTGGAAGGCACGCACCCGGCGCAGGTCGGCTTCGCGCAACTGCCGTGTCATATGGTTAGCGCCGAGGAAAATGACGATCGTCAACAGCGTCCCGCTGACCAGCAAAAACCAGAGCACATCGGAGCGATTGCCCAGCCAGTGGGAAAGCGGGCCCTTGAGTTTTTTCAGCACCATCAGAATGAAGGGTGTGCCCTCGATGTAAGCATGGCCGGCGACCACCATCCCGGCATCCCCTTCGATCCGCTCGACAATCTCCTGCCGTCGCGTCGCCGCGGGCACCGCCACCTCAGCCTTAGAGAGAATATCGCCATAGAAGAGGGACTCCGTCTGCAGAATGCCTTCCTGATTGATGATGAAGACATCGGTCTGCTGATCGAGATCAAGCGTGTAAACCTGTTGGCGGATCAACTCCATGTCAAGCGTGGCGCGAACGATGTAGAACTCGCCGTAGCTTTGCTCATGCTTGAACGCAACCACGAAGTGGGGAAAGTTGCGGTGGCCCATAAAAACGTCGCTGACATAGGCGCCCTTGAGTTCGACCTCATGGAACCAGTTTTGATCCTTGTAGTCGCGATCTTTCAGATCGTAAGGGCCCGCATAATAGGCCTGTCGCCCATCCTGCTCAATCAGGCCAAGATCGACGAAACCGCCAAAGGAATCCTTCAGATTTTGTAGCGTGCGCGCCAGTGCGGTGTCGTTCGCCAGCTCTTCATAGGGTTGCTGGCGGATCACCAGCGCCAAGGCAGAGCGGCGCTCTTCAACGACTTTCTCCAAGGTGCGTTTGGTATTTGAGAGAATTTGCGAGACCGCGAAACTGGCCTCGGCGCGGTAAGCTTCGCGATCCTGAGCGAAGTTGATGGCGGTCAGGATGAAGAGGGGCAGGAGCGCCACCACCAGCGTGATGATGACCAAATTGCGTCGCAGCCGTCGGTAGCGGGGCAGACGGGCGCCCGCCAGTTCTGCCGGCAGATGCTGCGCCTCATCACGTCTCTTGCCGATCATCTATTCACCCTCAGAAGGTCCCGGCTGCTCCGGTTCGCCCTCAGCGCGCTTGCGTCCGGCATGCGCGTAAGCATCCTTCATCACACGCGTCAGTTGGTCGATGTCGACCGGTTTGTTGAGATAGGCAAACGCTCCCAGCTCTTCGGCTTGCTCACGCTCGCGGTCGGAACCATGCCCGGTCAGGATGATCACCTCGACTTGCGGATGGCTCTGCTTGATACGACGGAGCACCTCGATACCGTCGATGCCCGGCATTTTCAGATCGAGCACCATCACATCAGGGATGTCACCCTCGAGCATCGACAGCGCCGATTCGCCGTCGTAGGCAATCGATGAGTCGAGGCTGCGTGTGCGCAGCCGCTCGGAAAGTGTCTGCACGAACTCTTTCTCATCATCGACCAATATGACCTTCGGCGGGCCACCGACATCGGACCAGGGGCTGAGCGACTTCGAGGTATAGCCGGGTCCGAGCCGAGTCGAAACACTGGTGACACCGGGCACCTTCTCGGCGATTGACTTCAGGTTCTCCCGATGCTTGCTGAGCCGGATTACATATTCATTGATTGAGAGAATTACCGCGCCCGATTCCGCATGAACATCCGCCTTCACACCAGCGCGTGCCAGTTCCAAACCGACATTGGCCGCCATAATGAAATCGGCCGCAGCGGCGCGAGAACGCTCGGTGGTTTGCACTGCTTCGCTGGCCGCAAACTCGCAGATCGTCTTTACTGCCGCCGTCGGATCAGCCTGATGCATTGGTATCACGATGTCGTAGAGGCTCTCATCGTAAGGTTCCTTGCCGAGCAGGTAGTCGGTGCAGGCGAGCTTGAGTTTGTCATCATCGGCAATCAGTCGGGCGGCTTCCTTCTCCGAGGTTGCCCCCGATTGCGTTGCCTGCTTCACGCGATATTCCTGATTGGCAATCAGCAAGACCCGCAGTACATGGCCGATCGTGCGCGGAATCAAGTGACCGCCACAGCCCTGAATAATCAGATTATTCGCCTGCAGCTGCTCCGCGAGCACCAGCCTCAGCGAAGCAACCGTCTTCTCCCGTTCATGAGTGAGCTTGTTGAAGAAGGGATCGGGTCCGGTCAGGGCCCTGGAGACCTTGTCAGCGGAGAGGTCGAAACGACTCGCCGTCTCCCGCATCAATTCGTCATCGAGAATGGAGTAGCCGAGCGCTTCAGCAACGCCGCTGCTGACATCTTCGCCGCGACAATGTGATCCACTGAAAATCGTTATAACTGCCATAGCTTACCCACGCCTTGTCAGTTTGATGGCACTACCTGCCACTATAAGTCGAAAGCCTGATGTGTGGCAAGTGGTATCTAAATGCTTTGCCGACAAAAGCCTTGTCATCTCAAGTTTCTTCTCCTAACTTTGATTTGATAGTTGATTTTAGTCGGCTGGGCAACCATAATCGGTGGTCGGTTTTTGGTGTTCGCGATCCCGGTCGACCGGGCTGGAGAAACGACGCATGGTCCTACCGGGATGACGCTCATCTTGACAGCTATGGGGTTTGTTGCGTGACCGCGAATCTGCTCAGACGATTCTTGCCCTGTCTCGAGTGGTTTGATCAATACAGTTTCGA
>JBDRQZ010000482.1:0-6813 GCA_043826025.1 bacterium
AGTGTTGCTAGCGCGCTGGCCAGGTCCGACCGCTCTGTGGGAGTCCGCATCTGATAGTTGCAGGGACCATTAGAATACCTTGAACTCGATGCCAACAGAAACAAATACGCCCTCAAGCTTTGCGATCTGCCTATCCTCCTCGATCAACCCATCCTTGATGGCGGGCACAACATACCCTTGATCTTCATTGACGGTAATCTCATCTGCGTCAAAAGAGTCCCAGCTCGTGGTTGTCCGAAAACCGATCTCAGCAAAGAGAGGAGTCTCCACGAGCGTAGTCCACAGCGGCTCAGTTCGACCACCGAGCAGAAACTCGAAGAAGGGGCCGCCGCCATCACCATCTACCTGCACATGATAGGAAAAAACCTGAGGCGATTCCAGAAACTGGTCGGTTGTTAAGCTGCCGAAACAATGACCCACATCAAACCCGCCGTACACATCTACGATCCACAACTTATGGCCTAGTCTGACACCGGCGGATAGGAAGTTGAGGTCAGCTTCAAGCGACTTCACTGAGTGCTCGAAGGAGAAGTTGATAGTGTCAGCCAGGTTAAAGCTGAGATGGCGGTACTTCCCGACAAATGAGAGTGGCCAGTCGCTAGAAAGGTTCGCAGGCGTGCACCACAACTCGGCGTTCAGGCCTGTCGTGTGGCGCAAGGTTTTGTCGAAGTCCAAGGGGCCGCCTCGTAAGTACTCTTCCAGGCTCAGGGTGTGGAAGTAGAACTTGTCGCCCCAACCTGAGTTCCACCAGACTGTGACAGACTCCCTCAAGGAAATCCTGGGGAGATCCGCCGCGGAGAATTGTCCCATAGCGCCAAAGAGAAGCAAGAGGAGTATTGTCAGCTTGATCCGCATCATATAAGGACTACGTTTCCTCCCATCACTGCCACGCGAGCAGTCACAGCTATTTCCAATCCTCTCTAGCAGCTACCAAACTGGAATCTCCACGCCTAGGCCAACTTGGTACCCCTGGATATAGAGATATCGTTCGAACTCGCTGAGATGTCCGAGTTCATCAGCACTTCCACTTATCTTCTCGTCACCAACGAATTCGATCAATCCATCCTCAGATGTACTGATGGTTGATGCTTCGACAAAGAGCCCCATACCCCTCCAGACTCTCAAACTCCCGCCAATCACTGTGGTCCCAAAATAGCCACTACCATTTCCCACAATAGAGAGCTGATGGCCATCTCGGTTGTGGACAGTTGTTAGAGAGCCTGTACAGTATCCTAATCCAAGGCCGATGTACGGTTTCAGTGGAAGTCTCGAGAATTGCATTCTGACGCCAGCAGAGAATAAATCCAAGTCAGCGTCTGTATGCTTTCCCCATTCCCAGATCACGTCCATTGTGTCACTTATGCTGAATTCAACGCTTTGATATTTCGCGTCAAGCATCAATGACACAGTTTCGAATAATGAGGGCATTCTCCACAATATCTCGATATTCGGCCATGTCACATCAATAACTGTTCTCGGACTCAAATCACGGTTGATCTGACCCAACTGATCAGATGAGAATACCTTGAAGTAGGTGTAGTTTCCATCTATCAGCCAGTACGTTGAAGTGCCCAATCTGAGTGATAGTTGCGATTTCGAGGAGTCGCATGCCCCTGCATGAACTTCTGATGCAAATCCAGTAAGCAGAAGAATCAATGCCAGGGTTGCGTATCTCTTCATGTGAGACTTCCTCCTTTCCATGCGGATAAGTCTTCCGCATATTCAGATAGGCGACCTACTTCATCAACAACATCTTCCTGGTTTCGCTTATACCGTCGACAGTCAGACGGTAGAGGTAGGTGCCGCTGGCGACCTGAGTTCCAGTCATGTCGGTCCCATCTTTTCTGTCTCAGAAGAATCTCGGCCGCCTCGGCGACGAGTACGGCCGGTCCCCGTCGGAGTCCCGTCGCGGGGGATCGTAAAGGGCCGATGTTTCTACTTCAGCCAGGCATAGATAAATGGCACGAAAACGCCTAAGAGAAAGCAGACAATCGCGATGATCATCTGGCTTCGCTTCATTCGACTCATTCTTACCTCACAATTGCCCAGTAAACCAAAGATATGCGCAACCGAGCATCGCGCCCATATATGATACCCCCACGCCCATTAGCGTGCACCCAGGCCAGCCCGGTCCTGAGACAATGCATAAGAGGGCACCAGCTATTGATGAAGCTATTGTGCCAATCACCACACAACGCCCCCATGGATGAGTCCAAGGGTTGGACCAGATTCGTTCGGACAAACCGGGTAGATTCGTAAGCAATAATTCTGAGTATACGTATCTCCTCATCTCCGGCCCAGCTTCTGGTTGTGCCTTGGCCAGCACGGCAATATTTTCTGGTTCGATACTCGGAGCGAGTTGAGTATAGAAATACCCCTCGTTCGCTGTTCTTGGCAACTCGATCCAAATGCAGGTGGTGTCGGTGGACCAATAGAGTTCATTGTCATTCGGATCGCCTAGGTGCTTGTGGAGCCTGTTGACGTGCTCCACGAGGTAAACCGCATAGTAATCGTATGAGAGCCACTTCCATCTCATGATAACCAATTCAACATAACTCGTATCGGAGACATAGGCAAGACTGGTAAGCGTCTGATTTACCTGATAACCAAGTTGGCTTGCCACCGAGTCTTTAAGATGGGCCGCCAAGATGAAGTCGCGGTCCGGCAGGGCAGTGAAGCCATCGGCAGTTCTCGGCTCATTGATCGTTTCTTGAAAGTCCTGGGCCTGCTCATCTATCAGTTCTCCATACTCATCGCGGAAGCCGCATGCAGTCACGACGAAGTCGTTTTCAACCGCAGGAGGTACCACCTCTCTTGTCGACGCGGTTGAAAGATACGGATCATTAGACTTGGAGTCTGTGACGCTTGCGCGATCCGAACACCCACTAATTGTCGAAAGTAAGCAAATAGTGATCACTATCACCAATACTGTGTCGCGGTGCGATTTGTGCGAATTGACCTCATTGAACTCTCCTCCTCTTGTCTCAATTCATTTCTCTGTTTCTCGTATTGCATGCATCCTGTTCTCTCATAGCGATTCTCTTACCGCCGGCCCGGCAAGGCGCCGGGCCGACAGTTTCCCCGTGAAAGGCGGCATCGTCAGCGCTGCGCACCTACGGTCGAGTTCCTGCCCCGCGCGGGTGAAGGTTTGCGGCTCTCAGTTCAGCCACCACTTATTCCTATATCAAGAACTGTGCCAAACTTGCACAGCCGCGGGTTTGACCTGCTAACCTGCACTCGGCGAGCCGATTGCAAACTTGCAGTTCAGATGCTGATGAGGGAGTGTAGCCGCGAATTACGGGCAATTGCTACGAGGAAGCTACGAGCTATCGTGATAATTCGCGCTAACCTCTTGAGTCTGAGGCTAATGGTGGGATGCCCCGAATTACGAGAAGAAACTACGCGTTACGAGGTGCTGGAGAATGTGCGTCAGGAAAGGGTTCCTGACGCCGCATATTCTACGCCTGCCGGACGATCCTGAATCGCTTGATCCGATTACGGACTGTGCCTTCGCTGACACCGAGTCGCCGCGCGGCCTCGCTCTGGTTGCCGCCACATTCACGCATGGCGTAAATCAACTCCTCACGTTGCGATTGCTCGTCACGGCTGGCCGCCAACCGCTGCAATCGAGTGAGGTCACCATCACAGGCAAACCAGAGACGACGCAGTTCGGCGCGCAGCATCCGCACATTACCGGGCCAGGGACGGCCAACAAACTGCGCCGCGATCTGCTCACAGCGAGCCAGCAAAGCCGCGCCATCCTGCGGGCAGCCGGCTTCGAGCAGGAAGTGATGCACCAGCGCGGGGAAGTCCTCGCGACGCTCCTGCAACGGCGGCAGCGCCACCTGATACTCACGCAGCCGGTAGAAAAGATCGGGCCGAAAACGCTCCTCACGGATCATGCGGTTGAGGTCCTGATTGGAGGCCCCGATCAGCCGGAAATCGACACGACGTTTGGCAGTCTCCCCCAGCCGTCGAATCATCCCGGTTTCGAGCACCTCCAGTAGCTTTGCCTGAAACTCCGGCGTACAACAGGAAATCTCGTTGAGGTAGAAGGTGCCGCCGTCGGCCAGCTCAAAGAGCCCCGGTTTGTCACGGTTCGCGCTGGTGAATGCGCCTTTGGCATAACCGAATAACTCAGCCTCGACCATCTCATTGGGGATCGCCGCCGAATTGACAGTGACAAACTCACCCGGACGGCCGCTGTGGCGATGGATGTACTCCGCCAGCAGGTCCTTGCCGGTCCCGGTCTCGCCGACCAACAATACCGTCAGGTCGGTCTGCGCGAGTCGTCTGATAGTCTGCATCAATTCTCGCATACAGGGGCTGCCGGCGATTACAGTCTGTCCGTTACCGGACAGAGCAGGGGACTTCAGAGTGAGCGGTCTGCCGGGCTTGTCGCCCCCGCGTCCTCTCCCGATGTCGCCCCCGCTATTCTTGTCATCCCCGCGTAGCCTGTCCCCGAGCCTCATCGGGGAGCGGGGACCCACTCTTCCGATTTCTTCCTCCACCTCAGCCACCCGTTTGGGCACCTCCATCTCCCTGAACAGGTCATGCGCCTGGCGGAGGAAATAGCGGCGTTCATCCCGGCTGTAGATATTGCAGCGGCCGCAGGTCAGATAGGAGAGTGCCAGTTCATAGCGCGCGCCGATCTCCCGCAAGAGCCGGATCGACTTGTCGAAATAGTCGCGCGCGGTATCGTGGTCGCGGGTATTAGCGGCAATCAGTCCCCGTGCGCGGTCAAGCGCACCGAGTTCGATTCGCTCATTAATCTTGGTAATTGCGGCCTCAGCCAGCGCGGCGGTCTCGTTCGCCTCCGGCCACTGCGCTTTGGCGACATAGACATCGGTCAGCATGCGCAGCGTCTGCGCGCGCGCCGAGGCGGTGATTTCCTTCCGCCCGAGGATATTGTCATAGTATTCTTTGGCTTTGTCATAGTTACCGGCATAGTACTCATTGAGCCCGAGATATTCGAGGCAGACAACTTCGTCGCGGGTGGCAGACTCGGCTACATAGCGCTGAGACGTTTCTATGAGTTGAGATTCGGCCGCACTCTGATACAGGTAGTGGATTTGGGTAATTCCCCAGAGTGTTTTTGCTCGAAGCGCGAATACCTGGTCAGGGTCTTTAGCGCGCACCAGGCGCAGAAGCTCCAACGCCTCTCCCAATTCACCTTTAAACAGCTGAGTTTGGGCCAGATTGAGCGCGCCTATCAGAAAGTGCTCCTTGGACTCAAGTGACTTGGCCCGCTCCAGTATGTTGACCCCAAGCTCTCTCGCCTGCATGTAGTTGCCCTTGAAGAATTGCAGCACGGCTATCTGTTCCAGGGGAGCAAGGGAGCTCACATGGTCGCGGATACGTCTGAAGTACACATAAGACTCAGTGTATTCCTCCAACGCCTTTTCCAACTCCCCGATTTCCCGGTATATTTGTCCTAAAGTGTACTTCTGTCGCGCGAAGAGGTCATGATTGTCTAGCTGCTCAGAGATTTTCAAAGACAGGCGCAGTTTTATTGTCGCCTTCCTATAGCGCCCAGTGCGGAACAGACATTTCGCAAGAGTGAATAAGTAGGACGCCAAATCCTCTCTTGACAACTCGCGAACGGCCCTTCGCTGCTGGCGACTGTCGTAGTCAATAACCGCCTGATACTCTTTTTCTCCGAAGAGCCGCGTCATCGTTTCCAAAATTGCTTGCGATGTTGCTTTCATGGTTGGGCTCTTCGTTGTTTAAAGGTCTGCACTCGCGCTGCCCGAATCCCGCGTCGGGACAGCGACCTGTATACCTACACCACGTCCACCATCAAGCTGGGGACCATCGGTCTCAGCGGAGTCTCCGAAAAGGTCGATACCCAGCCAAACATTGACCTCGACTTTGATGATAGTGAGCAGGCTCTCTCCCAGCCCAAGGGGTGGGGCGCCTGCATCGCTATCCTCCGCCAGATCTGGCGTGGTAGCGATAGTCATCGGCGCGGTCGGGAGCACCTGACCCGCTAGAGCAACTCCCCCGAGCGGGAGCAGCAGAACCAGCGCGCAGATTAGAGTTTTCATTTTAGAAATCCTGTATTACTGTTTGTAACCTTTACCCTCAGGTTATTTGTGCAGTCAGGAAAGGATTCCTGACTGCACAGTGTACACGTCGACGGCGCGATGCGCCTAATGTGTTCCCCACCCTTGCGGGTGGGGTACCGAATGCGTTACCTGTTTCTTGCCCTTCCTCACACCTCGTCCTCAAAGCCGCCATCCCGTTCGATCGGGACCACGACCTGTGTTCCTGTATGCTTACCATCATCAAGCTGGGGACCATCGGTCTCAGCGGAGTCTCCGAAAAGGTCGATACCCAGCCAAACATTGACCTCGACTTTGATGATAGTGAGCAGGCTCTCTCCCAGCCCAGGGGGTGGGGCGCCTGAATCGCTACTCGCCGCCAGATCTGGCGTCGTTCCGATGGCCACCTGATCCGCTAGAGCAACTCCACCGAGCAGGAGCAGCAGCACCAGCGCGCAGATTAGAGTTTTCATAAGAGAAATCCTGTATTATTGTTTGTGACCTTTACCCTCTGTGTCTTCCATCATTTTGTCTGAGAGATATTAAACCGTTTGATCCGGTTGCGGACGGTGCCTTCGGCGACACCGAGTCGTCGCGCGGTCTCGCTCTGGTTGCCGCCACATTCACGCAGGGCGTAAATCAACTCCTCACGTTGCGATTGCTCGTCACGGCTGGCCGCCAACCGCTGCAATCGAGTGAGGTCACCATCACAGGCAAACCAGAGACGACGCAGTTCGGCGCGCAGCATCCGCACATTACCCGGCCAGGG
>JBDRQZ010000483.1:0-3405 GCA_043826025.1 bacterium
CGTCCCGGCTGACGGTGATCGCAATCGGCCCATCAGTGGAGACTTTCTTGAGATGAAGGCTGAGACCGGAAATCAGATCGTCGATCTGGTTGGCGGCACTGGTGATGCTGATCGGCGAACCGCCGCCGCCGGTGGAGCCGATTGAAACACGGGCATCCTGGGCCTGCTGCAGCACCGGCGCAAAGGCCTGCACCTGAAAGGTGTCGCCCGCGACCAGATCGCCGGCGGAGAATTGTAGGGTCAGACCCTCATCGAAACTCTCAGTATTTACCGCGACTTCGGTGTCGGCGGCGCTCACGACAAAGGTCCCCGACTCGGTCCCGTCGGTCCAGGCGATCGTGATGTCGCCGGAACCGATTGTTTGCGCGCCGCTGCCCTGCACCGTAAAGGTGTAAGCTTTATTGCGGTTGCCCGTATAAGCGGCACTGTCCCCCAGGGTCGGCGCGGCAGTTGCGCTGCCGGAGAAGGAGAGCAGTTCAACGCTGTCGAAGGACGCAGTGCTGAAATCGGGCACCTTACTACCGTCCAGATCGGTCGTGATCTTGATGGCATTGGCGGCACCAGTCTTGTTGGAGGTTAACAGCAGACGATAAGGATTGCTGCCGGAGCCGTCGTTGATGATCGACGCGGTGAGGTCGGCATCGCTGGCATTGATCGAGTCTCTGAGACCCCTCAGGCTGTTGTTTGAGGAGTTGATCGTGATGCTGGTCGCCGATCCATTGCCAACCTGAAGCTCAATCGTCCCACTACCTAGCACTGCCGCCGTGTCATCGGCAAAGCCCTGTGACGCCAACTGTTGGTTTTGAGCCAGCGCTTCGACATTGACGGAGTAGCTGCCGAGACCGACGTCCGGTCCGACAGCCGCCGTGAGATAATTCTCATCTGAGACGCTGAGCTTGGTTGCGCTGAAGCTGTCGGTCTTGGCCAATAGTCTGGCTTGTGTCTGGAAAGCCAGCAGCTTGGCGTTAATGGCTTGATAGGTCGAGACCTCATTGGTCTTAACTGCCTGATTATACTGCAGCAGCGTGACATTCTGATTGTCGTAAGTCAGCATGGCTTCCACGATCTGATCAGTGTCAAGCTTCGAGTACAGACCTGAGATCTGAAAACTGGGCATTAAACCACTCCTCGCCGATTTGTGGTGGCGCCGAGAGGATAGCACCCCTCGACGCCACTCTTGCACTTATGCTTCTGTGTCGAACAGCATGCCCTGCATTTTCTTCAGGTTCCGGATCAGAGCTAAGATCTCATCCGGCGGAATTTGCCGAATCGCTTTATCGGTGTTGGTGTCCATCACCGTAATCACGGTTCGGGCCGCTGCTTCATCCACAGCAAAGCTCAAAGAAATACTCCGCGACTGATAAGCCTGAGTCACTCGATCGACAAGCTCCCGGAGAAGCTCGTTGTCGAGTTCAATCGCGGCACTTCGGTCCGCCCCTTTGTCGGAAGACTGACTTCCACTTGTACCAAGCACCTGAGCATCCATGGTAGGCGACGACGACCGAACTGGAAGACTCAATGCCTCGACATTCGCTTTCGCGAGCATTGCCGCATCCAGATTAGTTACGTTGTCCATATATACATCACCTCACATGTTGCCAGCGGTGCGACTTTCAAGGGATTATCGCCTCACTGAAAGCTCTCACTACTGGAACAGCGACAGAACCACCTGCGGCAACTGGTTGCCCTGGGCCAGCATTGCCACGCCGGCCTGCAGCAGGATCTGGTACTTAACGAACTCCGACATTGCCGAAGCCATGTCGGTGTCGCGAATACCGGACTCTGAAGCTGTCAGGTTCTGTGACGCGACTCTCAGGTTTCGAAGGTTTGACTCCAGGGTATTCTTGGTGAAGGAACCAAGCGTACCGCGGACCGTAGTCACCTCGGTGATCGAGGCATCGATAATCGCCTGCGCATCCTGGGCTCCGGAGACAGTCAGCACATTGATATTCGACAGATCACTGAACATGTTGCCAGCCAGACTCTTGCCCAGCGCGGAGGCCGCCATGTTCGGCAGCGCGATGCGCGCCGTCTGGCCGACGTTGGCGCCGATCTGGAAGACCAGCGACTGATCGGTATTCTGGATCGTCTCGGAACCACCGGTCGAGGTTAGACCCAGGCGGAGCAGGACCTGCTCATCCCGAGCCGAATTGAACACGGTCGTGTCCATGCCGGCAGTCACCGTAGTCGCCGGACCACCGTCAAGCCGCACCGAGAATTTGGCGGCCGTGACGTCGAGCAGCATACTGCCCAGGTTGATGCCAACCTCAGCCTTGCTCAAGACAATGTCGAGTGAGCCGCGACCAAGGTTATCCTCACCGTCATCCGCCTTGTTGTACAGCGTCGCCGTGCCGGTAGCGCCATGGACAACGGATGAGATCTGGTTGGTGTACCCGTCGAAAGAAACCAAAGCGTCAGTGCCCGAGAGGTCATCGTTATCCACGGCAATGTTGAGGACATTCTGGGCACGCTCATAGGTGCCGGTGTCCTCATCCATGATGCGCAGCTTGTAATCTGAACCCTCATCCAGAGTATAGAAGCGCAACTTGGTGTCATTGTCGTAGGAAACCACTTTGACCTCGTCAGCGCCGAATGCGGCCGCATCATCGAGGGCCGCCTGAATGTCGGTGACCAGGGCGGACATCGAGGAATAGGTCTGGGCGGCGCCATTGCCGCCGATCAGCACATCCTTGGTGACCGCAGCATGAGTGTCGGTAGTCACCTTGACTTTCAAGACATTGAGACTGGTGCCGCGATCATCACGATAGCCCAGTGCCGCACCGGCGTTCTCAAAATCGAAAAAGTCGGTGGTCGCGGTGTGGGTCGAATCGGTGATCTTCAGACTGTACTCGCCACCAAGGTTGACAGATTGGAACTGATAGCGCACATCGCCGCCACCCACGCCGACCGTAGCCATTTCAACTTTGCCGGCAAGGAAAGCGTTGTTGGCGATCGCGTCATTCCAGGCCTGGACGACGGCCGCTTCGTCAGCGGTGCTGGCCAGGTCAACCGACAGCGTCTGCGCGCCGGTCACCGCTTCGCCGTTCTCCTGATAATTCAGCTTCACCGCGTAGGTGCCGGCCAAATCAGCCGCACCGGCGGCCGAACCGGCGATACCACCGGCATTGATGTCCTGACCATAGATGATCGCCGCAGCAGCGGTGGTCGCCAGTGACAAGGAGTTGTTCCAGGCATCGAGCAACTGCACGTTGCCGGAGATCTTCTCCGCGCCCTCAGAAGCAGTGAGGACGTTGAGGTTGTGAATACCCTCGGTCAGATTGACCGGATTGCCGTTTGTCGCAGAGTCGAGCGACACACCGAAAGCGACGGTGTTCAAGGCCGCTGTCGGATCTGACGTCTGGGTCGCGGTGATCGAGTGACTGCCGGTGTTCAAGCCGCTCTGCA
>JBDRQZ010000484.1:0-2665 GCA_043826025.1 bacterium
GTGCAAACACTAACACAGCCAGCAGCGTTGAGTTGAGTTGCTTCATGTTCCTTCCTCTCTCATAAGGTTGAGTATTCCATCCGGGGTAGTTCTTGATTTCTGCTTCAGAGTATGTCAGTTCACTACTGAAGCTCCTTCCCACAGTGCGGGCACTTCCCGGTCTTCTCCTTGGCCCCCTGGAGTGCTTCCACAAAGCCCGCGCCAAGTATTCCAGTCGGCAGGGCGAACATTCCTATGCCCAGCACGGCGATGACGCTCGCGAAGAATTTTCCCAATCCCGTGATGGGATACATATCGCCATAACCAACGGTGCTCAAGGTCGCAATAGACCACCACATAGTGGCGGGAATACTCGAGAACGCCTCTGGCTGCGCCGGATTCTCACAATAGTACAGCAGGGTCGACGATACTACCATAAGAAGCCCCATGAGGACGGTCGAGAGGATCAGTTCCTGCTTCTTAGCAATGAGCACCTGCCTAATATTGTTCAATGGCGAATAATAGCGACACACCTTCGCTAGGCGAAGGAGTCGGAATATCCTCAGAGCACGCAGATCGATACCTAAAAAGACACAATAGAAAGGCAGAATCGCCAATAAGTCGATTAGCGCTATCGCCCTAAGGGCAAACCGCAGACGCCCGCGAATGGCACCCTCGAATTCAGGGTCCGTCGTGCATGACCAGAGCCGTGCCAAGTACTCAACTGTGAATATAATCACAGAGACGATCTCAAAAGTGTGGAAGAAGGACTCGTAGTGCTCGCGCATCGAGGCAACCGAGTCGACAATGACGGCAAGAACATTTAGGAAAATAAGGCTCAGAATAAAGAAGTCGAAAACCCGGCTAGTGGCGTCATGCTCCCTGGCTGCCTCTACCACTTCATATGTGCGTCTTCGTATGCTCGCCATCGCCTGCTCCTTACCGTTCGGGGCCGCTACCAGCTACTTGGCCAAGGCACACCCCTCCTGGCCGAGTGGCAGCCTCCTGAATCTGCCTGATATCTAAATAGGCTCCGTCATGTTCCTAGCTGATGGTATACTCACGCCACGGGATCTGGGAGGGATGTATGCTCGCCAGAAAATTCACAATGTTCCTGTGACCCCGATATCTCGGTCTTCCTCCAGAATCCTGTGCCATCAACACTATGGGCATGTCGGGGAATGCCGACAAGAGGAACTCCATAGCCTCCTGACTCTGAATCTGAGAATCAACGACCTGCTCTTTCACAAAAACGATTGCGAAGGTGACACCCTGCTTCTTGACTACCGCACCTTTGAATCTCATTACTTCTCCATCCTTAGAAAACGCCGTTGAGGCTTCTAGATGGTCTGCCCGTCCGATGCGCGCCTGAATCTAATTGCCTGTTCGATCATCCATTCATCAGCGGGCAGCCCACAGTTTTCTGCAGGCTACCCACTCCACAGTGTAAGCGCAATCACTTTCCCTACAACACCGCCATGACGGTGTTGCTGGGCTCGCTCTCGCCGGCTTTGTTGACGGCGATGATACGATATTCCCATTCCCTTCCGCGCTCCTGATCAACTAGCGTGATCTCGCTTTCCAACGCGGTGCCGACATCGAGGAAATTGCCGTCAGGTCTTTCACGGCGTTGCACCTTGTAGGCCGCCACTGCACCACCATCGGTGGGTTCTTTCCAATCCAGAAATATCCAGCCCTCGCCCTCCCTAGGGGCCTCCAACGTGCGCGGCTGGCCCGGCGGCTCCAGCGAGGTCCGTGAATGTCGCCCACCCCAACCCAAAAGCTTGAGCTGATCGTCGTCGAAATCCACAGTGTTTTCCGCGTAACGCAGATCATCCTTCATCGCGTCAATTAGCGCATTCAGGTTGTCGTTTTTGGTGCCGATTGCCAGTTCGGCCTGCGCCTGCGCGTCGGTAGCGGCCGTCCGGGAGATCACGTAGGTCGCGATCGCGGTGCTCAGATCGACCGGTGCGACCGGCGGAGCCGGAAAAACGCCCGGATTGGCCGTCAAACCGGCCGAGATGTTCTGTGCGAGTGCCAGGACTTCTGCTTCTGTCGTCGGAAACTGTGCCATTGTCGTAAACCCCTGTTTTTGAATGATTTAAGCCCTCTGTCCTTTTCTTCGGTCATCCTTTCTAACGGTTAAAATGCCTCATTTGAAGCTTCGAATGCCACGTTTGAAGCTTCGTTTGCCTCATTTGAAGCTTCGAATGTCACGTTTGAAGCTTCGTTTGCCTCATTTGAAGCTTCGTTTGTCGCATTTGAAGCCTCGAATGCCGTATTCGAAGCTTCGTTTGTCTCATTTGAAGCTTCGAATGTCAAGTTTGAAGCTCCGAATGTAACGTTTTTAGCCTCACTTTTCACACTCTGTGATCAGCCTGTCGATCATCAGGCATAGCGCGGAACCGCTCAAGCGTCTGCCATCTATAGCTGCAGAGCAACAGCTATCGACGACTTGCCATGCCTTGAAACTTGACCGCACGTCGGTCCTGACATCGATTTTGCCCTCTTTCTAGAAAATCGAGATCAATATTGTGAATGAATCATATGAGTGGCCCGACCTGTGTCAAGCATATTCTGGCTCGACTCACGAATTCACCTGGCTTGTCCCTCTGTTGACTCTGAAACGCTGCTCTGCGGTTGGCTTCAGCCGCGTCTCCACATAGCCGACATTAGTCTAGTGGCG
>JBDRQZ010000485.1:0-2253 GCA_043826025.1 bacterium
CAACCAGTTACAACTCCAGAGCGGCTAATCCAGTTCGCCATTCCCCAAAGCACGGTTTTTCAACAAGCCCCAAGGTCCGGGCCACACACAGACACAAACTCCGTGGGCGGCACATGTCCACATGTGCCCTGCCTCGGCCAACCAGCGGGCAGATCCCGTGTCAAGCACGGGACAAGCGTGGACATCTGCCGCGCACAGACAAGAGACTCTACTTCACCTCGACATTGATGCCGATTAGCCGCCAGCTCGGGTGCTCGTAAAGATAGTCCAGCTCGAAATAGGTCATTGAGGGCTGACTGGTGAAATAACCCTTAAGATGCAGGACATCGTCTTCATCGATTGCAGGCGGCTCGCTGAACACCGGTTCCATATCCTTGATGTAGGTCATGTCGATGCCCTCATCGACGAACTCCTGGAAATAGCCCTGCAATTCCTGTGGTTCAGACTGCGCCTGCCAGAGCTCGGCGGTGTAGTTATAGAAATCGGTGAAGTCTTTAGCATTAATTGCCGCAGCCAGCTCGAGCACCGATTCAGTCGCCAGCACCTTGAGCGCATCATCCTCAGGCATCGTGATTTCAGCGGACTCCTCATCGGAAACCCCGGCCGCGCCCGCATCGATGTAGTGAATGCGCCAGTCCTCACCCGATTTGACCAGAATCACCGTCACCGGAATGCTGCTGCCATCGGTAGTGGTGATTGTGCCTTCCAGAGTGCCCTGTTCGGTGGTAATCTCCCAGGAACTCCAGTTGGCGGAGGCATATTCATCCAGCCCCCGGCTCTCAAGGAAATCGCGCATCTTCTCGACTGTGGCCGATCTGCGGAAGCCGGATGAGACCAGCGCGTAGGCGGCCTCATAGTCGTTTGCCGCAACCGCCTGGAAGAACTTGTCGGCGACCTCGGTCAGACCCGATTGCAAACCGCAACCGGCAATGATTATCGACAGCAGCATAGCGCCGCCGAGCAACAGAGTAACTAGCTTTCTCATTCGGACCTCCTATCCGTCAACAGAACAGGTCGTATCGCAATCGGTCATAGACCTGTGATCCAATTCTCATATTCCCAGATAGAGTACCCATTCAAGCATCTCTAGCGGAAGCTAGAGACTGTTGGAGAGCGCGGCAAGCAGATTCTTGGGAAATGCTGTCAGAGACGGTAGAGATAAAGCAGCAGCCAGATCGAAGCCGGCAGCAGCAGACCCGCAGTGATCCCGCCGGGGAAATAGCGCTTGCGGCGTAGCATCAGCCCCAAGTGGAGAAGCGCGTTACTCAGCATCAAGAGCGCGAAAACCCACGCCAAGGTAACTGCCACCGGATTGCCGGCGAGGGCGAGATAGATGGTCAGCAGGATACCGAGATACAGCAAGGAATTGAGGCCAATCGCTAAGGGTGTGGGGATTTTCCCGAGCGGGAATTTATCGAAGAAACCGGTCTTGATCTCCTCGATCAGATGCGCCACTAAGATTATCAGGTTGAGGGCGATCAAGAGTGCAAGAGCAGTCATATCACGGGCGCCTGTCACACGACCTCGATCATGCCGGTCCCCGCTGCGACGATCTCACCGACTAGGGCCGCGTCGGTAACGCCCCGCTCATGCAGAGCGTGCAGCAGTTGGTCGGCCTGCTCCGTCTTGACAGCGATCAACAGCCCACCGGAAGTCTGCGCGTCACAGAGAAGCAGTTTGCCGACCGGCGAAATCGACTCCGGCCAGATGACATAGTCGTCGACAAACTCGAGATTGTTCTCGGTGCCGCCGGGAATCGCTCCGGCCTGGGCCAACTCCTTGGCGCCGGAAATCAGCGGTACTGCACGCGAGTCGACCTTGGCATCGACACCACTCGCGACCACCATCTCAAGTAGATGACCCAGCAGACCAAACCCGGTGATATCGGTGCAGGCGGAGATATCGAAGGCGGTCATGACATCGGCGGCGGCGCGATTGAGAGTTGCCATGATCGCGGCAGCGTGCGCGACCACTTCCGGGTCGGCCAGTTGACGCTTGGCGGCGGTCGTGATAATCCCGGTGCCGATAGGTTCGGTAAGTATCAGCTTGTCGCCGACTCGCGCACTGCTATTCCTGAGAATCTTATCAGGATGAACTTTGCCGGTCACCGCCAGACCATATTTCGGTTCGGTATCATCGACGGTGTGGCCGCCAACAATACTGATCCCCGCCTCGGCGGTTTTCTCTGCTGCACCTTTGAGGATCGCAGTCAGCACCGACTCCGGCAGACGGTTCGAGGGGAACCCAACCACA
>JBDRQZ010000486.1:0-3116 GCA_043826025.1 bacterium
AGGTACTGAATGGCAAAACAAGCAGTTGGAATTGGTGGCTACGGGGCGCATATCCCGCGATACCGCATCCAGGTCGAGGAAATCGCCAAGTGGTGTGGCGCGGAAGCGCCAAGTTACAAAAAAGGACTGGATCTGCGCGAAAAGTCGGTGCCGCCGCCCGATTGTGATACGATTACGCTTTCGGTCGAGGCCACCAAACGCGCGCTGGCTCGCTGTAAGGTCAATCCCCAGGATATCGGCGCGATCTATATCGGTTCCGAGTCGCATCCCTACGCGGTGAAACCCTCCGGCACGACAGTCGCCGAGGCAATCGGCGCGACCCCGCACATCCATTGCGCCGACCTGGAGTTCGCTTGCAAGGCCGGCAGCGAGGGCATGTATATCGCACTCGGCCTGGTCAAGGCTGGCGAGATGGATTATGCGCTGGCAATCGGCGGCGACACCTCGCAGGGAGCGCCCTCCGATGCGCTCGAATACAGCGCGGCAGCCGGCGCGGCAGCCTTCATCATGGGCAAGAAAGATGTGCTCGCCGAGATCGAGTACACTCATTCCTTCATGACCGACACCCCCGATTTCTGGCGCCGCGAGCATGAGTTCTATCCGCAGCATGCGGGGCGCTTTACCGGCGAGCCGGCGTACTTCAAGACGACCTTGGGTTGTGCCAAGGCTCTGCTCGAGAAAGCCAATGCCAAGCCGGAAGACTTCAAGTATGCGGTGTTCCATCAGCCGAACGGCAAGTTCCCGATGCGCGCCGGCAAGATGCTCGGATTCACGACCAAGCAGATCGAGCGTGGCTGGCTGGCACCCCGGCTGGGCAACACCTACTCCGGTGCTTCGCCGATCGGTCTGACCGCGGTGCTCGATGTCGCCAAACCGGGTGACCTGATTTTCATGGTCTCCTATGGTTCCGGCGCCGGTTCGGATGGTTTCATCTGGAAGGTGACCGATCTGCTGCCCAAGGTGCAGAAAGCGACGACGCAGACCTATGAGCTGCTCGATGAGAAAAAGTTCTATGTCGACTACGGCACCTACGCCAAGTTCCGCCGCAAAATCCTGAAGAACTATTAGGAGCGAAGATAAATGAGAGACGTGGCAATAATCGGCGTCGGCATGCAGAAGTGGGGCGAACTCTGGAACACCTCATTCCGTGATCTGTTCGTGGAGTCCGCGCTGCTGGCGATGGATGACGCCAAGGTTCAGAAGCTCGACAGCATGTATGTTGGCTGTATGTCGGGCGGTTTGTTTGTCGGTCAGGAGCACATCGGTGCGATCATGGCCGACTATTTGGGACAGAAACTAATCCCGGCGACGCGCGTGGAGTCGGCCTGTGCCTCTGGCGGCATGGCGCTGCGTTGCGGCTATATCGAAGTCGCCAGCGGCATGAGCGATATCGTGCTGGTCGGCGGCGTCGAGAAGATGACCGATGTTTCCGGCGATGGCGCGACCTACGCGTTGGCGACCGCCGCCGATCAGGAATATGAAGTCTTTAACGGCGCGACTTTCCCGGGGCTGTATGCCTTGATGGCGCGCGCCCACATGAAGAAGTATGGCACCACGCGCGAGCATCTTTCGGCAGTCGCGGTGAAGAACCATGACAATGGCAGCCTCAACCCGAAGGCGCAGTATCCTTTCAAAGTGACGATGGATGGTGTGGCCAGTTCGGTGATGGTGGCCGATCCTTTACGGATTCTCGACTGCTCGCCGATTACCGACGGTGCGGCAGCGTTGATTCTCTGCCCGGCCGACCAGGCGAAGAAGTATACCGATAAACCGCTGGTGAAGATCACCGGCGTTGGTGCGGCGACCGATGCGATCGGTCTGCATGACCGCAGCAGCCTGGTCGATCTGCCGGCAGTGCGTGAGGCCGGCAAGCGTGCTCTGAAGATGGCAGGCCGCAAACTCGAAGACATCAATGTTATCGAAGTGCACGATTGCTTCACGATCGCGGAGATTATCGTCACCGAGGCTTTAGGCTTCTTCAAGCCGGGGCAGGGCGGTCCGGCGGCATTGGCCGGCGATACTCGCATTGGTGGCAAGATTGCGGTGAACCCTTCCGGTGGTCTCAAGTCCAAGGGTCATCCGGTCGGCGCGACCGGTGTCGCGCAGGCGATTGAGATCGTCAGTCAGTTGCGCGGTGAGTCGGGCAAGCGTCAGGTCAAGAATGCGCGCATCGGTATGACGCAGAATATGGGCGGTTCCGGCGCAAGCTCGGTCTGCCACATCCTGGAGGTGGAGTGATGAATCCGGCCAGAAACGCACGTGAGATTCCGCATCGCTACCGTCTGGAAGCGGCCAGGTGCAAAGAGTGCGGCGCGACCTTCTTTCCGCATCGCCTGATCTGCAGTAAGTGTGGGGCGCGGGAATTCGAGACGATTAAAGTCTCGGCGCATGGCAAGCTGGAGACCTATACCGTGATCCACACACCGGCGAGCGATTTCAAAGATCAGTCGCCCTACGCGATCGGCATCTGCAAATTCCCTGAAGGTGTGATGATTCAAGCGCAGATTGTGGATATCGATCTGGAAAAGGTCAAACTCGGCATGAAATTGCAAATTGAGTTCCGCCGCATCCAGACCGATGGCCACGCGGGCATTTTGTCCTACGGCTACAAGTTTGTGCCGGTGATCTGACGTATGTACCGAATCGAAAGCAAGGTCGATACCAGCTCAGAGCAGTATCGGCAGAACTACGACGAGAACAAGCGGCTGGTCGCCGAATTACGCGAGCGACTGGAGCAGGTGCGCCCGGGTGGACCGCAGAAAGCGATCGATCGCCATAAACAGCGCGGCAAACTGACAGTGCGTGAGCGGCTCAAGCTGCTCTTCGACGATAACTCACCCTTCATCGAGTTGTCGCCGCTGGCAGCCTGGGACATGTATGACAATGCCGCGCCGGCCGCCGGGATGGTGACCGGGATCGGCGTCGTGCATGGCCGTGAAGTGCTGGTGGTCGCCAACGACGCGACCGTCAAGGGCGGCACCTATTTCCCGATGACGATCAAGAAGCATGTGCGCGCGCAGGAAGTGGCGCGAGTCAACAAGCTGCCTTGTGTCTATCTGGTCGATTCAGGCGGTATTTTCCTGCCGGAGCAATCGGGCACTTTCCCTGACAAGGAT
>JBDRQZ010000487.1:0-5388 GCA_043826025.1 bacterium
CCCACATCGCACGCTTCCGCGAGAACGAGATCCTCGGCTACGAAGGCCCAAAAACCTGTCTGACCTGTCATGCCGAAATCTCGGTCACCGATGCTCAAAGCGGCGACTCGCTGACCGTCGACCTGATGGATAATCTGCTGACCTCAGCCCACTACCGTTTCTACACCAGCCAACACCCCAACGTCTATGGCTTCAATGGGGAGCTGGCGGACAACTTCAGGATGGGCAAAATCAATCGTCCCTGCCCCAAACCGGGATCATTCGCGATGACCGCCTGGGCGGCCCTGGTTGAACTTGACAACGGCGACACCCTCTCCGAAGGTTGCGGCCAGTGCCATATCGGTGGCCAATACGCCGCGCCGCTCGGCGATATGATGCCGGCCTATACGCCATTGGCGGAAGAACGAGAGGCTATCGACTGTTTGATCTGTCACTCGGTCGGCTATGACATGAACCGCAAGCAGGTAGTGATCGATGAGAACGGCCGCACCCGCTGGGATCAGGACCGCTCGCTGCGCGCGGCGCTCTCGGTCACTCGCCCGACTGCCGGCAACTGCCTGCGTTGCCATCAGCACAATATGGGCGGCGACATCTATGTCGACGAGTCTTTCGAGCAGTATCATCAGAGCCAGGCCAATCTCGGCACCAATCGACCACGGATTGCGCACCCCGGCAGCAAACGCGGCACGCCCTTTACTCCGGCCTGGGATGTCCACGCCGCTGCCGGACTGGATTGTATCGACTGCCATCTGACCCAGGGGCACTACATCGCCAAGGGCACGCACACCACCACGATGATGGCGAATGATCTGCCGACAGTCGAGGTCGCCTGCGAGAATTGCCATGGCTCGGAGCCGCACGAAGCAGATGCAGAATTAGCCGACTACCTGAACGGCCACACCGACCTGCTGGCCTGCCAGACCTGTCACATCCCCAGTCTCCATCCCGATAATGCAACCTACCGCGATTTCTCGACCTCGACATTTGAAGAGGATCCCGGTATCTGGGTTTACTCCGACATCCGCAAAGATACCGAGCCGGGCTCCGGTATCACCTATGTCTGGTGGAATGGTGACGCCACTTTCCTCGGCAATCCGATTGGAGACAACCCCAATGGCGAGAATCTTTATTCATTCTATCAGCCGACCCATGTCTGGCCTGAGTATGCCGACTACGACTACGCCGCCTGGTACGAAAAGACGATGCGGCCAATCGCCCAGTGTGGCCGAGCCTCAAAGCTTTACCCGATGAAGATATTCAACGGCAAGCAGCATATCGACCTGCAGAATATCGGGCCATTTGGTGGCATGTACCTGCCCTACAACCTGCCGACCTACTACACCAGCGGCGACCCCGACCGGGCCGCGGCGGTCGAGATGCAGCGCAGCATGATGAAGCGGATGTATGGCTGGATGTTCAAGTACTACATGATGGACAAGTTCATGTCCTTTATGGATGTCGATGGCTGGAACGCCGACGCTTATGAGGACGCCAGTCAGATCCGCAAGGTCGAGGCGCGCTGGATTCCGCAGGATGCTTCGCTGGAAATCAGCCACGCGATCCGTCGTGAGGGTGCACTGACCTGCAATAGCTGTCACTCACAGACTGGCATCATGGATTTTCAGGCATTGGGCTACAGCGCCGCAGATGCCACCGAACTGAGGGAGCCGCGTTTCGAGGATTACGAGGAGGAGAGTGCGGATTCACCGCAGCGCGATCAGTGAGCCGCTAGTTCCCTGAGCATCTTGACGCCATCGCTGCCCAACTCATAATAGTCTGGCAGCCTGGCGATCTCCCGATAGCCATGCTTCCGATAGAAGGCAATCGCGCGTTCATTGTCGGCGCGCACTTCAAGTGAGAGTTTGGTACAACCATGCCGCTGCACCTCCTGCTCGCCCCGCTTGAGCAGTTGCGGAGCCACCCCCTGACCACGCACGGCTTCACTGACGGCAATGCTGTACAACCTGCCGGTCCGGCCACCCTGCCGCCAGAGCAGATAAGCCGCGCCCACCAGTCGCTTCTCCTGCTCGGCGACCAGTACCACGCCGCGCGCCCGGGTCAGCAGATACTTTATTTGGGCGGGGTTGAAGCAATCCTCGGGGAAGGTAGATTGCTCGAGACGAATCAGTTGTGGAAGATCGGCGGCTCGCGCCGGGCGGATTCTCAATGTGGCTCGCTCTCGCCGACCAGATAACGCACGAGCCGCTCGTAAAGGTCACCGGCCTTCTGGTCCTCGTCGCCGGCCTGAATTGTCGGGTTGTCGTTGACCTCGATCGCCACGTAGTCACCCTCGAACTGCTTGAGATCGACGCCATAGAGTCCATTACCGATGGCCTTGGCAGCAGCTTGCGCCCGCTGAATCAGCAGCGGATCGGCTTTCTCCAGCGGCACCCCTCTCACTGGGCCATAAAGCGTACGCCCATCAGTGGTATAGGTCATGATCTTCCACTGCTTGCGAGGAATCGTGTATTGACAGACATAAAGCGGCTCGCCGCAGAGTACGCCGACCCGCCAGTCAAAATCGGACTTGATGAATTTCTGCACCACCAGCCGGTCGGCGCGCCGCAGGAAGCGTTTGCTGACGGCAAGAAACTCCTCCGGGGTCGAGGCGCGATCGACATACATCGAGAAACTGCTGTTCGGCGCTTTCAGGACCAGGGGACTGCCCATCTCGGCCAGTACTTGCTCCGCCCGCGCGCGGTTCACCTCGCTGCCATCAATGAAGCGGGTCTCCGGCATCAGGACATTTGCCTGAATCAGATGACCATACATGTTAACTTTGTCGCAGCAGATCCGAATCGAGGCGGAATCATCCAGAACGCGCACGCCGTGCAGTTCGGAAATGCGTGCCGCCACATAGGAAGTGTTCAGCGGATCGGTCAAGGCCCGGATGAAGATGGCGTCATATTCCGGAATCTTGAACATGTCGGGCCGGAACAGAAAGTCGGAGCGATGCCCCAGCCGGCGAGCGACATGGGCAAAGCGCATCAGGGCATTCATCTCGTAGGAGTTGGAGATCGTATAGCGCTCGACGAACAGACCTATTTCTGCCATCGGGTCTCCCCCTGCAAATAGGCCAGTTCCCGCTTGCTCAGTTTGCTCGGCAGCAGTTGCGAGATGTCGCTGAGTAACGGCTCCTTGCTACCATTGACAATCACCCGCACCTTGGCCAGCGGAATGCCAAACAGGTACCAGATGGCCCGCGCCAGCGGCAGGTATCTGGAGGAGTTGCAGTTTCCCAGCACGGCACGGAAGTAGAGGATGTGGGCGTTGGGCGGCAACTCCTGGCAGCAGATCGCATAGGTGAAATTCCGCGTCATCGATTTGGCAATCGAATGTTCGCGACCGCTCTTGAGGATCTTGCGGCTGCGAATCATGAAGGGATTAATCGGATCGATAATGACCGGCGGCTCGAAGAAACCGTTGCTGACATAGAAGTTCGGCACCGCCAGGCCAGCCTGACGCGCTTTCTCCAGGCAGAGTGGCGGCACGTAAGCATCCAGCGCCTCGCCACAGGTCGGATGAATCGGCTTGCCGGCTTTTTCCCAGTCCTGAGAAACATAGTAGGCCGATTCGAGATAGTCGTAATCGCCGGCCAGGTTAACATAGCAGCCCCCGGCCGGATACCAAACGACATGGTGCCGGTCGCGTAACTTTGTGATAAAATCTGCAGTCTGATTAATCGCTTCTCACCTCACCCGGTCGGAACAGACTCTGTCCCCATTAGGCGTGGACGTTGCGAAGAAACACGCTTGACCGCCTCGACGCAAGCGAATGTTTGGTCGGCGGACAGAAAAGTTCGTCTACCCGGCTCGCCGAGCCGGCTAGCCGCCGAACGCCGCTCTCGCGGCCGCCGCCATCTCCTCGGGCGTGACGTCCTTGACATGGGTGGCAAAAGACCAGGTATGGCCAAACGGGTCCTTGACCTGCCCATAACGGTCGCCCCAGAACATATCCTGCGGCTCCATGGTCACGGTCGCGCCGGCCCGCTCAGCCCTCTCAATAACCGCGTCGCAATCCTCGACATAGAGATGAACCGTAACGGCACTTCCCCCCAGTGCATTCGGATGACGCTCCTTGCCACCGCTGTACTCCGGGAAGTCATCGCAGAGGAAAATGTGGGAGCTGCCGATCCTGAGGTCGACGTGCATCAGCCTCTTGCGATCCGGGGCCGGTGAGCGCCAGACCTCCTCGGCGCCGAACGCCTTCGCATAAAACTCAATAGCCGCTACGGCGCCGCTCACCACCAGATGAGGAATTGCGCCTTCATAGCCATGCGGAATCGGTTTGATTGCCATGATTGCTTTCTCCTGCGCAGTGAACCAATGGGCTCGTTTCTATTTCTCTCTTGATACGGCCGCCGCGCGTCTCGTTTGGGCAGCAGCACCACGAGATCGCTGCCGACCGGCCGTTTTGTACTGGATTAGATAGGTCCATATATGTAATTTTTGATCGCCGGCGACCGATGATTATACGTATAAATCTGGAGAAACCTCGATTTTGAGGTGCATTACAGACAGCAGACTGCTGAGAGCTAGAGTGAGCTTTGAGATGTCGAATCGGACTGGAATACAGCGAGACGCCGGCCAGTTGTTGCCGACCCTGTTTGAGGTCAGGCTGCCGCTCAGAACGGTCGTAGCCGGTTGGTTTAGTTGATTCCGCCTGATTGTCGGTGCAAGGAGACATAGCATGATTCACGCAGAACGAGATATTCAGGGGTCGGCCGCCCAGCCCTCCCCACCTCCGGTGGATGGGGCGCTGACGCGGGCGATGGAGAAAGTCGAAGCTGCCGCCTGGTCGGAGTTTTTTGAGACCGCCAATGAGGAGACAATCGAGTTCTGCGGTATCAAGATCTATCGTGCCGGGCATGCCATCGCGACATTCGCCACCAGGATCGATGTTCTGGCCTTCAACCGCATCATCGGTCTGGGTCTGAACAAAGTTTCGGCCCGCGATGAACTGGAGCAGCTGCTGCCGGTCGCCAAAGCAAGCGGCGTACCGCGATTCTTTGTGCAGGTCAACCCGCTGGCTGACACACCGGAACTGCGCGAGTACCTGACTTCAGAAGGTCTGGAATATTACAATAACTGGGTGCGCCTGCACCGCGACACTTCGCCGGTGACCGAGGTCAAGACCGATTTGCGGATCGAGCGGATCGGCGATTTTCATGCCGGGACTTTCGGCCGGCTGATCACCGACAGCTTCGAATGGCCGGCGGCCATTGGCGCGATGGGCGCTGATCTGATCGGCAAGCCGGGCTGGTATCACTACTTCGCGTTCGATAAGATGAAACCGGTGGCAACCGCCGGAATGTTTGTCTACGGTGAGACTGCCTGGATCGACTTTGCTGCTACCCTGGCCGATTACCGTGGCCGTGGGGCACAGGCC
>JBDRQZ010000488.1:0-11666 GCA_043826025.1 bacterium
AGTCGATGTCATTTTAAAGGCGACCAAAGTCGATGGCGTCTACAGCAGCGACCCGATGAAGGATCACCAGGCAGTACTATATGAGCGCCTCCGTTATGATGAGTCGATACAGCGCGATTTGCGCGTCATGGACTCAACCGCTTTCACCCTTTGTCGTGAGAATCAGGTGCCGATCGTGGTCTTCCGCTTCAGCGATCCAGGCAATCTGGCGCGCGTCGTGCAGGGCGAGACGGTCGGCACATTAGTGACGAATTAGAGAGGAGGCGCTATGCCAATCAAGGGAGTATTGCGTGACGCCGAAGATCGGATGAAAAAATCGGTGGTCGCATTGCAGCAGAGCTACCTCACCGTGCGATCCGGCAAAGCATCAGTGCAAATGCTGGACGGCATCAGAGTCGATTACTATGGCACCATGACCCCACTCAACCAGATTGCCTCGGTCTCCTCGCCCGAAGCGCATCTGCTGGTGGTGCAACCCTGGGACAAGGAAGCGGTCGACGGCATCGTCAAGGCTCTCCAGACCTCCGATCTGGGTCTGAATCCGCAAGTCGACGGCCAGATTATCCGTCTGCCGATTCCGGCCCTGACCGAGGAAAGGCGCAAGGACTTAGTCAAGATTGTGAAGAAAATGGCAGAGGAAGCCAAGGTCGCCGTGCGCAATATCCGCCGCGACGCCAATGAGGCGCTGAAGAAGCTGGAGAAGAGCAAGGAAGTCTCCGAGGATCAGCACGCGGATGGCGAAGAAGAAGTACAGACGTTGACTAACGACTACATCGACAAGATTGACGCGAGCGCGCTGGACAAAGAGAACGAGGTGATGCAGGTCTGAGTGCCAAACTGGCGTCCGATGTCGCCAGGCTGGTCGAGAAACTTGCACCGGAGCGGCGGCCGGCGCACGTGGCGATTATCATGGATGGCAATGGCCGCTGGGCCAGAAAGCGCGGCCTGCCCCGCTCGGCGGGTCACAAGGCCGGCGTTGAGGCTGTCCGTCGGATCGTGGAGATTTGCCCTACGGTCGATGTCAAATACCTCACTCTCTACACTTTCAGCGTCGAAAATTGGAACCGCCCCCGAAGCGAAATCGCCTCGCTTTTCAAACTCCTCTACGACACCACCCGCTCCGAGCTTTCAGCACTGATCGATAACAATGTCAGATTGATTGCCACCGGGGAGATCGACCAACTGCCTTTTTCGCGACGGAAAGCGATACTGCACGCAATCGAGAAGACCTCCAAGAATACCGGTCTGGTGCTGAATCTGGCGCTCAACTATAGCGGCCGGTTGGAGATCGTCGAGGCGACCAAGCGAATCGCCCGCGCCTATAAGGCGGGCCAAGTGAGACTGAAGGATATCGATGAGGAGTTCTTCGCCAGCAAGCTATTCACCTATCCCCTGCCCGATCCCGATTTGCTGATCCGCACCTCCGGCGAATATCGGCTCTCCAATTTTCTGCTCTGGCAAACATCATATACAGAGCTGTTTATCACCGATACACTCTGGCCCGATTTCAGCCAACAGGAGTTCGTCAACTCGCTGCTCGAATACCAGAAGCGTGACCGCAGGTTCGGCAAACTATGAACGTACGAAACCTTATCGTGCGAGTACTGGTCGCGGCGGTCGCAATACCGTTGCTGATCCTGCTGTTTGACTATGGCAAGTGGCCCTATCTAGCTTTCGTGATGTTGGTCACACTGTTGGCGGTGTGGGAGTTTCTCACGCTCACCGGGATTCGGTTGTTCCTCTGGCAGAAACCGCTGCTGACGCTGCTGGCTATGTTTCCCGCACTAGATTTCTACCTCTGGAGCGGCCAGCATCTCTATGAATTCCTGATCGGCCTGATTCTCCTGCTCAGCTTGCCGCAAGTGTTCACCCGCAAGCTGGAGAATCTGGGCCGCAGTCTCGGCCTAGGGCTATTTGGCGTCCTGTATCCCAGTCTGGGGTTGAGCGCTCTGATCTTGATCCGGCTCGGCGGTCCGGTGAGTCCCGCGAGCGCGGGCGGATGGGTCATCTTCCTCTTCGCAACGGTCTGGATCGTCGATACCGCAGCGTATTTTCTGGGGATGGCGTTCGGCGACAAGAAACTCTCGCCTGTTGTCAGCCCGAAAAAGACAGTGATCGGCTTCGTCTGCGGCTTTGCCGGTGCACCGCTGGCAGCGTTCCTGGTGAATATCACTTTCCTGACGGAGGAGAGTTATCTGCGACTCTTGTGGCCGGCACTGCTGATCGCACTGGTTGGTCAACTGGCCGATCTGGCGGAATCGTTGTTTAAGCGTGAAGTCGGAGTCAAGGACTCCTCAAACCTGATTCCCGGTCATGGCGGCGCGCTGGATCGTTTCGATTCGGTAATACTGGCGGGACCGGTGCTCTATTTCTTTCTGAAGTATCTCTATTAGCCGTCGGGTGCTTTTTTGTTGAACCAGCACCGCCGGCAAACCATATTATTGAAGTAACAACGAGACGTGGTGCTTGATGAAGTTATTCGATTATATCTTTCTGCTGCGACCGATGCTGATTATCCCGGTGTGGACTATCTCGCTGTTGGGAGCCAGAGCGGCGCTCTGGCATGACCGGGGACTGAGCCCTTTTCTGCTCGACCACTTCCCCTTCAGCAACTTCACCAGTGGCGATATCCGGCTGCTGATTATGCTGGGGCTGGCGACCTTGCTCACCGGCGGGGTGTTTGTCGTCAACCAGATCTACGATGTCGAATCCGACAAGAAAAACGGCAAGCTCTTTCTGCTGGCCGATGGCCACCTGACGATCTCGACCGCCTGGACCATCTATTTCGTAGTAACCCTGCTGGCTATCGGCGGCGCGTTTATACTCAACTGGCAGTTGGGCGTGCTCTTCGTGGCAGGCGCCGCGATCGGATTGCAGTACTCGCATCCGCGCTTCAAGGTGCGCAAAGATGCCTACAAGTCGATGCGGAACAACATCCTCGGCCATGGAATGCTGGCCTTATTGTTCGGCTGGGTGATGTATCAGAACTTCGACATTGAGGGCATCCTGAAGTCGGTGCCTTACATGTTCGCGGTCGGCGCGGTCTATCTGAATACCACACTGCCCGACATGAAGGGCGACAAAGCGGCGCACAAGACTACCTACGCGCTCACCTGGGGTGTTGAAAAGACCCAGTTGATCAGTCTGGTGCATGTTGTGGCGGCTCTCATTCTCTCGATTATGGCTGCCGACTATGCGTTTGCCATTGCTGCGGGCATCTCGCTGCCTTTCTTCATCGCCGCCAAAGCATCGGGCGAGATTTCGCAATCGGTGTTGGCTTCCAAGGTCGCGATTCTGTTGCTCTCGCTGTTTGCGTCACTGTTTTTCCCGCCCTACCTGTTGCTGCTGGTTTTGACGATCATTATCACTCGCGCTTATTACGCCAAGCGTTTTTCGCTGTCTTACCCCGTGCTCTGGGAACGAGGGAAATGATCCGCGTCGGCCTGGTACTGCTCTGGCTTCTGGTGCTGGTGATACCGGCCTGCAGTTCCTCGCCCCGTTTCTCCGGAGAAATCGCCAAGGTCGACGTCGATGATGAAGCGGAAGCGCCGCCCGTCGGCACCTTCTCACGCATCGACGCGATTGAAATGGACCGGGTAATCGCAAAGTACATGGGGGTGCCCTATCGCTCCGGCGGCACCGGCAAGCTGGGAATCGACTGCTCCGGATTGACCTATGTCGTCTTTCGCGACTATGACGGCACGCGTCTGCCGATCAGCGTTAACTCCCTCTTCCGGCTGGAAGATCGAGTTGAGTACAATGAGCTGACCTATGGCGATCTGGTTTTTTTCAAGATCAACAAGCGCAAGGTGTCCCACGTAGGTATCTACCTTGGCGCAGGGCGCTTTCTCCACGCCTCGACCACTCGCGGTGTCGTGATCGATGATCTGGCCGATCAATACTGGGCGGAGCGCTATTGCGGAGCGCGCCGGGTGAAGTAGCCCACAGCAGCAGCAACCCCGGATTTCCTTTAACCGCTGCACCTGCCAATGACCGAGCTTAAGGACAAACTGAAGGAACTGCCGACCAAGCCGGGTGTCTACCTGATGAAAGATGCCGCCGGCAAGATTATCTACATCGGCAAGGCCAAGTCGCTGCGCAGCCGGGTCCGGAGTTACTTCACCGACAGCCGGGCGGTAGAGCCCAAGGTCGAGACCCTGCGCAGCAAGATTGCCGATCTGGAAATACTCGTCACCGACAATGAGATTGAGGCGCTTATTCTCGAAGCCAACCTCGTCAAGCAACACAAGCCTCGTTACAATGTCAATCTCAAGGATGACAAACATTACCCTTATCTGAAAATTACCAACGATGATGGCTATCCGCGTTTGATCGTCACGCGTCGTGTGCGCGACGATGGTGCGCTTTATTTCGGTCCCTATGCCGCCGCCACTGCGATGTGGCGGACCCAGCGAATGCTAGTGCGCCAATTCCGCCTGCGAACCTGCAACTACCAGATTCCGCACCCCAGGGGCCGAAAATACAAAGTCTGCCTGCAGTACCATATCAAACACTGTCCCGGCCCCTGTGAGGATCTGATATCGCCCGAGCAGTATGGCAAAGAGGTGCAGCGGGTGGTGCGCTTTCTGCAAGGCAAGTCTGAGGGGCTGATCGAAGAGTTGCAGCAGGAGATGCTGACCTACTCGGAGCAGCAGGAATATGAAGAAGCGGCACGCGTCCGCGATCAGATCACCTCGATTGCCTCGGTAGTGGAGAAGCAGAAGGTCGACGCGGTGCAGAAGATCGATCAGGATGTGATTGCATCGGCACGCTCGGGCGGCGATCTCGCAGTAGTCGTGCTGCAAATCCGCGAGGGACTCTTGATCGGCCGACAGAACCACTACCTCCAGGTTGACATGTCGGATGACAACTCCAGCATTGCCGCGGCGTTTCTCAAGCAATACTACCTCGATGCGCAATTCATCCCGGCGGAAGTGTTCTGCTCGCTGGAGACCGAGGAAGCTCCCCTGATTCGCGAGTGGCTCTCCCGTCGGCGCGGCGGCGCGGTCAACCTCCATTTCCCGCAACGTGGCGACAAACTACGGCTGGTGGAGATGGCTCAGACCAACGCCCGGCTGTTGCTCGGCGAATTGCTCACCCAGAAACAGGAGAAACGGGAGAAGCTGCCCTATGCCGTGGAGCGGCTGCAGAAGGATATCTATCTGCAGCGGCCGCCCACTACGATCGCGGCTTTCGATATCTCCAACCTGGGCGCCACCGATCCGGTCGGCTCACTCGTGTTCTTCCGAATGGGCAAACCGGCCAAGAAAAATTACCGGCACTTCCGCATCAAGACTGTCGTCGGGCAGGATGATTTCGCCATGATGCGCGAAGTGGTCTCGCGTTATTTCAGCCGAGTGCTCGCCGATGAAGAGGAGATGCCCGATCTCTGCTTGATCGATGGCGGTCGTGGTCAGCTCAACGCGGCCCTGGAAGCGCTGGAAGAACTCGGGATCAATGACCTTCAAATCTGTGGCCTGGCCAAGAAGCTGGAAGAGATTGTGCTGCCCGACGAAAAGAAGTCGCTAACTCTGCCTCGACATTCGGCGGCGCTGAAACTGCTGCAACGCGTCCGCGACGAGGCGCATCGATTCGCTATCACGCATCACAAAAAGCTCCGTGACCGTAAAACCACCAAGTCGGTGCTGGATGATGTTCCCGGTATCGGGCCCAGGCGCAAAGAGAAGCTGCTGCGGGAATTCGGTTCGGTGGAGAAAATCGCGGCGGCTTCTGAAGCGGAGATTGCCAACGTGGTCGGCGGTCAGGAACTGGCAGCTAGACTACTGGAGCATCTGCAGAAGCAGTAGTTATACCTGCGGCCAGCGACCGCAGCGAATCAATTCATCCTCAGTGATAATCGCTGTGATCAGCTCGTTGGGGGTCACGTCGAAGGCGATATTCAGAGCCTCGACGTTCTCGGGAATAATCCGGAGACTGCCGATGGTGTGCACCTCCGCCGGGGCGCGTCGCTCGATCGGAATGTCTGTGCCGGAGGCGAGTTGATTGTCGAAAGTGGTGCTGGGCGCCGCGACGTAGAAGGGAATGTCATGCGCCTGCGCCAAAACGGCCAATGAGTACGTACCGATCTTATTCGCGACATCGAAGTTCGAGGCGATCCGGTCGGCGCCGACAATCACGCAGTCGATCCGACCCTGCGCCATCAGATAGCCCGCCAGATTGTCGGTGATCACCCGCACGTTGATTCCCTCCTGCGCCAGTTCCCAGGCGGTCAGCCGCGCTCCCTGCAGAATCGGCCGAGTCTCATCGGCGTAAACCAGCGGCCGCATGCCGCTGCGCTGTGCGTGATAGATAACGCCCAACGCGGTGCCGCAACCGCCGGTAGCGAGCGCGCCAGCATTGCAGTGAGTCAGAATGTTGACGCCGGGCGACAGCAACTCAACGCCACGTCTCCCGATCGCGTCGCACATCTCGGCATCCTCACCGTGAATCCGTCCCGCCAGTTCCACCAGTTTGCGATCGCGATCCGGCGAGTCGGCGTAGGCATGAAAGGTGATCAGCATTCGTTCGATGGCCCAGGTGAGATTTACGGCAGTCGGCCGCGCCGCTTTGAGTTCATTGACAGCCACGGCGAATTCGATCTTGTTGCGCGCTTCGCGAGCCGCCAGAACGATACCGTAAGCTGCGACGATGCCAATCAACGGCGCGCCCCGCACCCGCAGCCGCTTGATTGCCTCAAGTACTTCGCTGCAGGTCCGCAATTTAATGTAGCACTCTTTATTGGGCAGCAGAGTCTGATCGAGAATTTCCAATTCCTCGCCGAGCCAGCGCAACGTGTGAAACTTCACCACAATCTCTCCTTCAAGCCGGATAGCCTTTCCCCAGGCCGTTGGACAGCCAATCTAAGGCGGGACGCGCGATTTAGCAAACAAAAGGGGAGTCGCTTTGCGCGACTCCCCGAAACTTCGATCTGACCGGATCTGCCCTATTGACAGGGCGCCGGCCCATCGTTGAAGATGTAATCGATGATCAAGACTGCGTCGGTGATGTTCGACGCACCGTCACAGTTGGCGTCTCCCGCCTCGACTACCGGCACAGGAGCCGGGCCTTCGGAGAAGATGAAGTTAATCAGGTAAACCGCATCAGTGATGTTGACGATCCCATCAAAGTCGGCATCGCCCGGAATCCAACTCTCGATCAGGAAAGAGTAAGCCTGTTCCTGATAGCCGGAGGGCAGCCCGGGCGAGTTGATCGCCTGCACGTGCCAATACCAAGTACCGTCGGTAAGCTCCGAGGGAAACAGGCATGTGGTGTCGTTGATGGCGCCAATCGTCCATACGTCGGTCTCAAAGGAGGGATCCAACGAGCATTGCAACAGGTAATACCCGCCAGTTCCAGCGGTCGAGGTCCAGCAGAATTCCGGCGTGGAGGTGTGTATCGTCTCCGCGTCGTGCGGCAGCATCAGGCCCGGTACCGGCGGCGGCGTACCGCCGCCACCGACTGTCAACTGCGCGGAAATCAGCAGCGGATTGTCACCCGGATCGGGATCATTTGAGGAAACGCTAATGATCGACTGATAGACACCCTCTTCGGCCTCGGTCGCATCGAAAGTCACGGTGATATCGTCGAACTCGCCCGGGGCGAGTTCACCGGAGTAGGAGGAAAGGAGGAGCCACTCCGCCGGCTTGGTGATTTCAATTGCGAGTCCTTCATGCAGATAGGCACCGTTGTGCACAATCTGCAAGCCGTCGCTGCCGATTTCATCCTCGATACCTATCGTGCTCTCTGTAGTAATAAAGCCGCCCTCGATCCAGTCATACTGCAGCTTGATATCGCCGTCGGGCGAGAGAATCACCTCAGCGGTAATCATATCGCCGGAACCGGAAACATCATACTCAGCATAGTGGTAGAACTCAACCACCAGTTTGCCACCCACGACATCGTAGAGCACCTGAGTGGTGCCATCGCCCTGCGACGGATGCAGGTCATCCCAGCACCAGAAAATCGCATTGTTCGGCGTGGTCGAAGTCGGGATCGCGGTATTGCTCAGACTGCCGTAGTCGGTGGTCGGACCAAAGCCGATAAAGCCGTTCGAGCTGATATAGAACTCGGTGTAAATACCATCATAGAAGGGGAAGTCGAAACCGATCGGGTATGGACCGGAATAGCTGTCGTCGGTGAGGCTACTGACCACATTCGTGCCGGTCGCGGTGATGTCGATCCAGTCGTAAGCCGGACCGCCGCCTTCATCGGAGTCAACCCAGATGTAACCGAAGATGTCGGGACCGCCGGCGTTAAACCGGACATCGGGACCGCGGAAGGTGTCGTCGACGCCCTTGGGCAGCTCGGCACTTCGCCAGCCATCTTCATATTTGTAGCTCGCTGGGTTGACTTGACCCAGATCGTAGAGGTCCTGGAAGACCTGGCTGACCCGTGAGAAATCGGGAGCAACGTTGATCGAATAGGTCAACCCACCCGGACCCGCGTTGGCGATAGTCAGGATATCCTGGCTCGAAGCGCCGAAGTCGAGATACTTTGTGAAAGAACTCGGCGTTGCGGAAATGGATGGGCCGTAATCGATGCGGATGTCATCGACAAACCAGTCATCATAGTCGCCCGAAGTCGCGGTGTTGCTGAAACGAATCTGGAACAATGAGTGGTAGCCATCGAGAGGCACCGGAATCGTCACCGTCTCAAACTCAGTCATGTCAGGGCCGCTGCCAAGGTGGGTGTTCAGCACGACCCACTGTTCGGAGCTGTTGAGATACCTGACGACCAGGTCTTCTCCATCATCAGGCGACTCGCCGCCGCCACCGCGCTGGTAAGCATAGCTGATATTCAACCCGCTGGTGCCGCCCAGATCAATTGACTGGGAGGTTAGCATGTCGCCACCGGAAGGACTGCCGTCGAAATTGGCAGCGTAGGGCGGCGACGGTTCGCCGAGACCTTGCTCATTCACCGTCACGCCGGAAATCTCATCCCACATCGTGGTGTCGATCTCAAGAGCCGCAAAACTCTCATAGAATGGCAAGGAGAGCGGCTGGCCAGCCGAGCACGTCGTAATCTCGGCGGCGGCGGTGATCGACGGATTGCCGCTTGATGTCACCGTCAGGGTCGTCTGATCACATTCCCCGTAAACGCTGACTGGGAGAACCACGCGTACCTTGAAGTCGAGTGACTCATCCATAGCCAGCGTGCCGGTGCTGGAGATCTCAGAAGTGCCGGTCTCGTCCCAGACGCTGGCATCCCAGACACCGCTGACGACTAGTGAGTAATCATCGTCGAGCACGCCATCATTGGTGACCGTGAAGTCATACCAGGCGATGTCCTCGGAGGGCGCAGTCTGGAAGGCACTGAGTGGATCGAGAATCATCTGATAGTCAATCACCTTGAATGTGAAAGTATCTGTAGTATCGCGATAGCCGGCCTCATTGACCGCATACATGTAGTAGCTGATCGTGGTGCCGGGCGATTGCGCCGGGATGTAGGCTTCGAAATCCTCAGGCGCGCCGACGTTCTGCAGCAACTCGGTCTGATAACCGGCGCCGGCGTCATAGAACAACAGCAGCGAGTCGGCATCCAGGGTCGAGTTGGTGTAGATCTGGCACTGGACCAGATAGTCGTTGACCGCATCCTTGGTGTCACCCAGCGGACTGTGGACAATTGCCAGGTCGCTGGTGACCTGCACGTCATCGACGAAGGTCAGCTTGTTGAAATCGGTCACCGTCAGGGTCACCGTGACGCCGATCGGCAGGGGTTCGAGAATATCGATCTCCGCATAGCCGGCAAAGTCGGCGTAGGCAGCGCCGTACAGCGTGCCGTCATAATAGAGCGCACAAAGCGCGCCGGACCCTCCGGAGACATTCACTTCATAAGTCGGACTCTGGAAGAAAACCGCTCCTGGATGACTGACAGTCATCGCGGCGGGCTGGTCGGTGCGCACCTGCACCGTCGGATCGCCGAAAATGTGCCAAGTGTCATACATCTCGACACCGTCGGCGCCATTGATCTCGATCATCTTGCAGGAGGCGTTGAAGCAGAGTCCGCCATAGCTCGTGCGGACTTCATGAATCAGCAGATGAGTGACCTCATCTTCGGCATCCATCGGCGGCGCCCAGGACTGATTGATCGAAGACATATAGGCGCCGATTGCGCCGGTCGGAACACCGCTGTGAGTCGCGCGCAACCAGGCCTCACCAAAGCAGGTATAGCCGGCGAACTGACCGTTGACGCAGGCCACGCTGATGATGAAGGGCAGCATGTTGTCGTTAACCAGAGCGTCAACATTGGTGTTCGAGAATCCGGTCGTGCTCCAGGCGGTGGTGCTGCCGTGACCGCAATAGTTGATAATACTGCGACCCTGATTCAGCGCCGTGGTGACCATGCCCGCGGTCGCACCGGGCTCGTAAATCTCATCAACTTCAGTGTAGGTGAACGACAAGAGAGAATCTCTGATCTTGCCCATGTGGACATAGTCGGCCTCGCCGCCATTATGTCCCTGTCCCGCACCCTGACTGGAGGCAATACCGGTACCTTTGTGGAACCAGGCAAGGCCGGGGGAATCGCGCTCGTAAGTGATCGTGCGCTCGACCTGGGTCTCGACCTGGGCCACATTCTCTGCTGAGAAACGGCCGATAATCGCGTCGGGGTAGTCGTCGCCACCTGCCAGCTTCACATAGCTAGGGTCGGAGGAACCACCCGAAGCACTCATGGTCGCGATCTGGGCGGCATCGCCGACCAAGAGAACAAACGCCAGATCGGTGGTATTGTAGGCATTCTGGATATAGTTCTTGATCGCGGTCGAGGTGTTGCCAATCGTGGAGACATCGACGATCGTCGTCGGAATACCTTTCTGCGTTTTCCAATCAACGAACTCCTGCATCGCTGCATGGAACGCATCATAGGTGATGATCAAGTAGTCACCGGTCTCGGGAACCATCGAGTAACGTTTGCCGAATGATTCGTAGTTAAGGAACTGACGCTGGTAGATCACCTCGAAGTCATTGACCAGCCGCAGCGGCAGTTGGCGATTCGTGAAGACGTTGATCTCACTCTGGCCCACGGTGGCGACTTCAACAGTGACCGAAGTATAGACCCTCAGGGTCTTGCTGTCGGCATTGTACTGGAAGGCATTCAAATCAATCACCGTGCCGCGATAGTCACGCAGAATGAAGGGTTCGCGCACATCGGCAAGCTGCGCCGGATACCAGTCGGCGGTGCTGTACACGGTGCCGAATTCATAAGGCACCTCTTCGGGATTCACGGTACGCAGTAGATTGCCCTTGGAGGGCACAACCGGCGTGCCGGCAAAATCCTGATACTCGCTCGAGATAACACTGAGCTCGACTCTGGCATCATCAGGAATGATGATACTACGGCAGAGACGGGGTAACGCCGGCTCACCGGCATTGAGCAGATTGCTCTCCTCGCCACACTCGATCTGATAGAATGTGTTGCCGTCGATATCCACCGCGGCTCGGTCGAATGCGCCGATATCGAAGCGGACAATGGTGCGGGCCTCATTGGACTCCAATACAGTAGCCTGGACATCATCGGGGATTGTCCCGAGGTCGATCCGCTCCGCGGCGGCGGAGAGGAACATGAACAGGCTGAGGATCGCTGCTAGCACTAGCTTCTTGCTCATCGCTGTCCTTTCTTAGCTTTGAGTATCTATCCTATAGTTTTTTTCTTCACTAGTCGGACCGGTC
>JBDRQZ010000489.1:0-2451 GCA_043826025.1 bacterium
CGACAACGCCACTAGAAAACTCATCAAACCTAAACCAATAAAGAGGAAAACTCGTTGAACTCAAAACCCAAAAGTGTTACCTATGTCGTGAGACCGTTTTGTTACCCATCTAGTGAGACGTACAACCCGACGCTTGGCGGCTCTGGGTGGGGTATCTAAGATGGCCTTAGCTGGTGCAACAGGGGGTACACCAGCCACCGGCTTCACCGGGGCATCCCCCAATCAATGCGCAGTCGGGTCTACTCCTCCCAGTCGACGCCCATCAGTTTGCCAATATCCTCATAGATCGCATCGAGACGTTTCTCAATCTCAATCCGCTTTACCTTGAGATTGCCGGCAGTGACCTCAGTGTCTCGCAACTGCGTGTGGAAACGCAGCGACTGCGAGGTGCCCGAGGGCCTGATCGTCAGGTGATTGAAATCGGAGCCGAGGAAGAAACGAATCCCCTCATCGGGGAAACGGAAAGTCTGGCGGTCGGTGGGATCGAATCCCTCGACATAACCATGCGCCTTGTCATACTTGCCGGTCATGTAGACTTCGCATCTGGTTGCCTTGAGTCCGCCGAACGTCACGGTGCCCCCCTGCTCGACTTTGGCCATTAGTTCTTCCGCCTTGTGGATCACTTCCATCTTGCGGGAAAGCCCTTCGAGACCTTCGTACTGGCCATAAACCGGCGCGGGCCGATAACCGGTACGGATCAGGCCGATCTGCGGATCGAGGTAGAGCTTTTCGTCGATCAGCTCCAGCAGCGACTTGCCGACCGATTTGGCATAAGCGAGCACCTCAAGGAAAAGCACTGCCGCAAAGACGCCATCTTTGTCGCGCACATGTCCCTTTACACCCATCGAGTGGTCGTCAGGTGGCGCGCCACCGAGGATTGAAAAACCGTTTGACTGCTCCAGAGCGGCGAAGTTGTAGGCAGTGTTCTGATTGAGTCCTTTGGAGCCATAGATTGTCCAGTAGATTTCGGGAGAGATTTTTTCACCCTCCCAGAGCAGCTGCACCGCCGCCGCAATCTGCGCAAAACCGACCCAGGTCTTGATCCAGGCCGTGCCATATTTCTCGGCAAGCAGCGGCATAACATCGGTGGTGGTGTGCGACTGCACGAGGAAAAGCCGCGACATATCTTCGCCGGCAGCTTTCATTTTCTCCAGCCGATACCAGAGCAAAATCGACCAGGCAGTGTCGGCATCCATCAGGATGCTCGACTTGCCGCCGTAAATCTCGCGCCTGTTCTCCTGGACCGGCACCACCACCGCCATCCGGTCGGCATCGGGGTCGGTACCGATCATCAGGTCGACATCGGCGAGTTGCTCGGCACCATACTCCTTGACATATTCGGCCACCGCTTTGTCGGCCGCCAGATGGTCGCCCGGATCGGGCTGCTGGTAGACCTTCTTGCCCTTCGGCGACTTGAGATCGTCAAACGCCGGAAACATACCATCGGCAGCCTGCATCGCCGAGACGAGATCGAGCTTCTTGATCCCAAATGACTTCACCAGACGGGGCACCACTTTGCGTCCCGCGCCATGGTAGGCGCAAAACGCCAAATGCATTTTGTCGGCCTGAGAACGCAGCAGCTTCTCATCCAGGATGAACTCGCGGATATGTTCGAAATGCTGCTGATGCATATTGATCGGCGCGCCCTGATAAGCATAGTACTCAACCCCGGAGACTCTTTCGGCGCCACCGAGAAAGACCAGCTCATCGGCACTGGCCTCATGTAGGTCTTTCTGTTTGATCTCATCAAAGCCGGTTTTGAAAATGAACTCTTCAAGCAACTGCCGCCGCTCCTGCACGGAGAATTGCGAGCCATTGCCGCTGGTCAGTTTGTAACCATTGTAACGACGGTCATTGTGGCTGGCAGAGAGCAGAATGCCGAAGTCACCTCTGAGCGTGGGGATCGCGAAAGTCATTTCCGGATATGGCACCGGCTCATCGAAGAGATAAACCTTGATCCCATAAGCAATGAACAACCCGGCAATGCATACCGCGAAATCGCGGCCCCGGATACGGGTATCGTAGCCGATCACCACACTCTTGAAGCCCTTCTTGACTGCGAACTTCGCGACGCCCGCCGACTTCTGCAGCAGTACAATGTCATTGATCGTATTCGGTCCACGCAGAATCGGCGCCCCGATGCCCTTGTCGCGCAGAATCTCCAGCTCGAAATCGGTAATCGCCGTACGACCGCGAATACCACCGGTGCCGAACGCCAGCTCATCGTAGAACGCCTCGCTGATATCATCCCAGCGTTTCTCGACAATCGCCGCGAGAATGCCGGCGCGGGCCTGAGGCGAAATCCGGTCGAGATCGGGAGATTCCAGCCAGCGGGAGAGGTGGCCGAGCACACCGGCGTCGGAAGTCATTTTGTCATATATCAGTTTATCGATCTTGCCACTGTCGAGTTGTCCCTTGAAATGCGCCGAGAGTTCACTCTGCACATCATCC
>JBDRQZ010000490.1:0-2727 GCA_043826025.1 bacterium
GGTGGTTCTACCATCCAATGATCCCGATCTCCTGGTGGTCAAACCTCTCGGTGGGTCTGATGAAGAGATCGCCGGTATCTACCTGCCGCTTGAGATTCCAGGCGACATTCCGGTCGATGCCCGCTTCGACCCACCGGCTGCTGATGACTTGGGGGATATCAGCACAGCACGGCTAATCTACGACGCTGCCCGCCTGGCCTTTCGCAATGGCGCCGGCCCCTTTCGCGCGCTGGCCAAGCTCTCTTTTCGCCCGCGCGCCTACCAGATGGTCCCGCTCGTGATGGCGCTGCGCCAGGATTTGGTGCGCCTGCTCATTGCGGATGATGTGGGTGTCGGCAAGACCGTGGAAGCCCTTCTCATCATCCGCGAGCTCATAGAGCGGAGCAAAATCAAGCGCTTCGCCGTGGTCTGTCTCCCGCACCTGTGCGACCAGTGGCAGGAAGAGCTTCGCTCCAAACTCGGCATCGAAGCGGTCATTATCCGCTCCAACACCCAGGCGAGGCTCGACCGCCAGATCCAAGGCGACACCAGCGTCTACGATTTCTACCCCTACCAGATCATCAGCATCGACTACATCAAGTCGGATAACCGCCGCGACGTATTCGTCGAACAGTGTCCTGAGCTGGTGATCGTCGATGAGGCTCACACCTGCGCACGGCCAACTGGTGCCTCTGCGGGCCAACAGCAGCGCTACCATCTGCTGAGCAAACTCGCGGCCAAGCCCGACCAGCACCTTGCCATGCTGACTGCTACACCCCACAGCGGCAAGCCCGAGGAGTTCAACTCCTTGCTGGGATTGCTCAATACGGATTTCGAGAGTCTCGACTTACCCAGCTCCACCCAGGCCCAACGCCGCACCCTCGCCAAGCATTTTGTCCAGCGCAAGCGCGCCGATGTCGAAAAGTGGATGGGAGAGGATACTCCCTTTCCAAAGCGCGACCCCATTGAATGGTCCTACGACCTTTCCCGTGAGTACTCTGCCTTCTTTAATGACATTGTCGAGTTTGCCCGAAAGCTGGTGGTTCCGGATGGCACCGGCAAAAAGAAGAAACGGGTACAGTACTGGACCGCCCTGGGCCTCCTGCGCGGTGTGATGTCAAGTCCAGGGGCAGGGGTGAAGATGCTCACCACCCGCCTCGATAAGCTT
This sequence comes from bacterium, assembly GCA_043826025.1. Taxonomy (GTDB): domain Bacteria; phylum Zixibacteria; class MSB-5A5; order CAIYYT01; family CAIYYT01; genus JBDRQZ01. The sequence goes on from JBDRQZ010000490.1 coordinate 1,148, forward strand.
GCCTCCATTGTCAGCCATGATGACACCACCTCCGACGATGCAGTCGAGTTAAATAAAAATCCCATTGGAGACCTCGACTTCGGCTTCGAAGGCGATAACGCGCCGACACAAGTTATGGATCAGGGTGACTGGACTGATCACCAGCGTCTTCAGCTGCGCCAGTTTGCCGAGCGGCTTGAGCAGCTCGGAGACATTGAACAGGATCAAAAACTCTACGCGGCCACCATCGTGCTTGAGGACTGGATTTCGAAGGGTTTCAAGCCGGTTGTTTTTTGCCGTTATATTGAGACAGCCAACTATCTCGGCGAGCACCTGGGCCCGGTTCTCTCTGAGAAGATACGCAATCTCAACCTGCAAGTGGTAACCAGCGAGCTGCCCGACGATCTCCGCAAGCAGCGCATTGCCGATATGGCCGGGAATCGACCGAGAATCCTGATCGCCACTGACTGTCTAAGCGAGGGAGTCAACCTACAGGAGCATTTCAACGCAGTCCTGCACTACGATCTGCCCTGGAACCCGAACCGGCTTGAGCAGCGTGAAGGCCGCGTTGACCGTTTCGGCCAGAAAGCCCCTGAGGTCAAGGCGTGTCTCCTCTACGGTGCTGACAACCCCATCGACGGCATCGTTCTTGACGTCTTGCTCCGCAAGGTGCGTGAGATCAAGCGAGCCACCGGAATCAATGTGCCTTTTCCTGAGGACTCCCAAAGCATCATCGATACAATCACCCATGCCTTGCTCTTGAATCCCGATCGGCGTATAACGACCAAGCGCGACAATCGTCAACAGATGCGCTTCGATTTCACCAATTTCAATGAGGCGGCTCGAGCCAAGGAAAATGTTTCTCGCAAGATCGACGAGGCTGCGGAGCGCGAAAAAGTCTCCCGCAGCATCTTCGCTCAGAACACCATCAAAGCACAGGAGATAGAAGAAGACCTGCGCGCCGTGGACGAGGCCATCGGTAACCCCCGCGCCGTGGAGGAGTTCGTCACCGGCACCCTCGCAAACATCTTCGGCGTACAAGTAACCACGGAAAAGCAAGGATATGGCATCGTGACCGGCAACCTTCCGCCGCAGATCTCCGAACTGTTGCCTGAGGGTAAGCTTGTCAATGTCAGCTTTGAATCGCCAACTCCTGAGGGCTATCACTATCTGGGCAGGAATCATTCCTTCGTGGAGCAGCTCTGCCAACTGGTTATGGCCAACACCCTGGCACGGCAGGACAAGCGCGCCGCCCGTGCAGCTGTTATCCGAACCCGTCAGGTGAGAACCAAAACCACGGTGCTGCTCTTTCGGTGCCGCAACGTTATCGAACAGAACAAGGGTGGACACCAGATCGTTGCCGAAGAGATGTTGCTTTGGGGCTGGCGCGGCACCCCAGCTGAACGCGAGTTCCTCGACCACGATCATTCGCGGGAACTGCTCCGCGAGGCCCGCGCCTCCAGCAACCTCACCCCCGAGGCCCGCGCGAGCTTTCTTCAAAATGAGATGACCCTGCTCGATCATCTCGAAGAAGAGTTCGACGAACTGGCCGAGGAGCAGTCCAAACGATTGGTCGCCGCGCACGAACGCTTTAGTGCGCT
>JBDRQZ010000491.1:0-3811 GCA_043826025.1 bacterium
ATTCGAGGTACAGATCGCGCCACCCACCGTGTCGGCATGCCCGGCGATATATTTGGTGACCGAGTGGACCACGATATCGGCGCCCAAATCGAGCGGCCGTTGCAGATAGGGTGTGGCAAAAGTATTGTCCACCACCAGGGCCAGCTTGCGCTGTTTGCAGAGCGTGGCAATCGCTCTGATCTCGGTGATTTTGAGCAACGGATTAGTCGGGGTCTCGATCCAGACCAGCCGCGTTTTGTCGGTGATCGCCGCTTCAACTTGTTCGGTAAACGATGTATCGACATAGGTGAACCCGATACCAAAGTCGGCATAGACCTTGTCGAACACTCGCGGCGTGCCGCCATAGAGGTCATCCGAGGCGATAACGTGCTCTCCTGCCTTCAGCAGAGTCAGTACATTGGCAATCGCCGCCATCCCGGAGGCGAAACAGAGACCATACTTCGCGCCCTCCAAGGCTGCGAGGCAATCCTGTAACGCTTTGCGGGTCGGATTGTCGGTGCGAGAGTATTCATAGCCTTTATGCTTGCCGATGCCATCCTGCACATAAGTCGAGGTCTGATAGATCGGAGTGGTGATCGCGCCGGTCGCGGGATCGGGCTCCTGACCGGCGTGGATCGCGTTGGTCTCGAATTTGAATGATTTCGGATCGTAGGCTTTCACTACAGCACCTCCCCGGCCAGATAGCTGATTGCATCAATGCGGGTCAACACGCCGACCAGCTTGCCGTTATCCACCACCAGCTTTGCCGGGTCGCCGCCGTTGGCAAAACTCTGCACCAGCTTGTCCAACTCCAGTGTCACCGGAATCGTCTCAAACTCGCTGCTCATCACCTGCGAGACCGGATCGTTTGGTTTGTGCTTACCGCTCACGAGGTGCGCGAGCAATTCCGGCTCCCGCACCATACCGACCGGTTGGCCATCCTTGATCACCGGCACCTGGGAGATATCATGTTCTTTCATCCGCTCGATTACGCGCTTGATCGAGTCGGTACCGACTGCCGAAATTACCCGCTGATTGCCCTTGCGTTCGAGCACCCAGCGCACGGTGCCCCGGTGTGCGGTTGGTTCGTCGAGGAAGCCCTGGTCGCGCATCCATTCATCGGAGAAGATCTTCGAGAGATAGCGGGTGCCGCTATCGGGCAGTAACACCACAATCCGCTTGCCGGGGCCGGCCTGTTCGGCGATTTGCAGTGCCGCATAGACCGCCGTGCCGGAGGAGCCGCCCGCGAAGAGCCCTTCAAGAGTGGTCAGGTCGCGTGCGGTCAGGAATGACTCCCGGTCGCCGACCTGGATCATGCTGTCGACCACCGAGAAATCCATCGCCTCGACCACCATATCCTCGCCGATGCCCTCAACTTTGTAGAGTTCGGGACTACCCGGTTTGCCGGTCTGGAAGTAGTCGTAAAAGACCGAACCGATTGGATCGACCGCCACCACCTTGATACTGGCATCCTGCTCCTTCAGGTAGCGACCCGCTCCCGAAAGTGTGCCGCCGGTGCCGATGCCTGCCACGAAGTAATCGATTTTGCCGCCCATATCACGCCAGATCTCAGGCCCGGTAATTTTGTAATGCGCTTCGATATTCTTGGGGTTGTGATACTGGTTTAGATAGAAAGAACCGGGAATCTCGCCATGAATCCGTTTGGCGGTCTCATAGTAAGAATCGGGGCTGTCGGCAGGCACATCGGTGCGGGTCACCACGACATCGGCGCCGAAGGCCCGCAATAGATTGATTTTTTCAGAAGACATCTTATCGGGAATCGTGAAGATCGCCTTATAGCCTTTAACCGCCGCAGTCAGCGCCACGCCGACCCCGGTATTGCCGGAAGTATTCTCAACTATCGTGCCGCCCGGCTTGAGCTGACCGGACTGCTCGGCGTCGGCGATAATATAGGTCGCCATCCGATCCTTGACCGAACCGCCGGGATTGAGAAATTCGACCTTGGCGAAAATATCCGCCGACCCGCCCGGCACGATCCGATTCAGTTTGACCAGCGGCGTGCCGCTGACAGCCTCAAGTATGTTGTTGAAAACCGGCATTCTTTACCTCTTCTATGCTGCACCTGCAAGTGCGGCCTGGTCCGATCTAACCTGTGAAACTACCTTGTCACTGTGGACCGCATCACCCGACCCGACAGATTCTTACAGGGAATTAAACGACATTTTTGTCAACCTATTTGCCTTTTTCGGCAGCTTTTCGCTTATTGCCACTCCGAAACGGAAGCGTACCAAAACGATGGCTAAATTGACCGGAAAGACTGCTCTAATCACCGGTGCGGGTCGCGGCATTGGCAGGGCAACCGCCGAACTTTTTGCCGCCGAAGGCGCCGATCTGGCGATCTTGGCGCGAACCGAAAGCGAGCTTACCGAAACTGCCGACCTTTGTCGCAGCGAGGGCGCCGAGGTCTTCAGTCGAGTCTGCGATCTCGGCAAACCGGCGCAGATCGATGCCTTCATGCTGGAGATGCCGGAGCGCTTTGCCAGAATCGACATTCTGATTAACAATGCGGCTCGGTTCGATAAGGGGATGTTTGCCGAGTTTCCGCGAGAACGCTTCGAACTCATGATCCAGGCGAACATCGTCGGCACCTTCTATCTGACTCAGCAGGTGCTGGGTCGGATGCCGCAGGGTGGCTCGATTATCAATATCTCTTCGCTGTCGGGTATTGTCGGGTTCGAGAAATTCCCCGGCTTTGGCGCTTATAATGTCTCCAAGTATGCGCTCTGGGGGCTGACCGAGATCCTGGCGGTGGAGCTGGCGGAAAGAGGCATCCGGGTGAACCAGATCGCACCATCGGGTGTCGAGACTAAGATGTTCCGTGAGGCCGTCCCACCCGGAGTGAGCGCCGAGATGGAGCCGGAGCACGTCGCCGCAGAAATCCTGCGGGTGATCACAGAGACGAAGTTCACCGGCGAGAATATTCTCTTCACCGAGTTGCCCAAATGAGCATCGACCTGAGCAGAGCGGAAAAGCTGCCGCGCGAGCACCGCTATCTCAACATCTCGGTGCTCTGGATTCCCTGGTATCGCTGGATGTTACGATTGCTTTCTGTCCTGCGGGTTCCACATGAAGTCGTCACCGGCCTGTCGCTGATCTGCGGTCTACTATCCGCTTACTGGTTTTATCAAAGCAGTCTGCTGTTCGCCGCAATCGCCCTGCATCTGAAAGACATCTTCGATGCCTGCGACGGCGCTCTGGCGCGGCTCACCGGACGGGGTCATCTGATCGGCCGCTATCTCGATTCGCTCGGAGACTTCCTGGTGCTGACCGCCGTGCTGGGTGCAATTGGGCTACGTGCCGCCGAGTCCTCCCAGATTTACTACCTCTGGGGTGCGTCGGCGATCTTCGCGACCTTCATTCAGTGCTCGTTTTTCAACTACTATCAGCTCGCCTATCTCGAACGCTATGGCGTCGACCGGCTCAGTTCGCAGCGCGATGAGCGCAATCGCGGCGACCTTGAGCGGCAATTCCCCGGCAGCGTTGCCCGAGTCGCGGTCACGGTATTGCACCGGCTCTACCTGATCATCTATGGCTGGCAGGATCGGCTGGTGGCAGCAATCGACAACCATTTGCGCAAGCGCACCCCGACCGCCTCGGACAGCCGCTGGTTCGGCAGCCGCGGCTTTATGATCGCACAGTCGGCACTCTGTTTCGGCACGCAGATCTTTGTGATAATTGTCGCAGCGCTGATTGGCAGGCCGCAGTGGGCTTTACCCTTCATCGGCATCGGTATGACAATCTATCTTGCTCTGCTGCTCTGGTTGCGGCCGCGCCTTCTCGCAGAAGAAGAGGGAACAGCAGCGCCCGTTGA
>JBDRQZ010000492.1:0-8631 GCA_043826025.1 bacterium
GTGCGTCTAGTTCCCCGCTTCCGTCAGCGTCACCAGGATGCTCTGCCGCACAGGTGTCGCTGACTATAATGATGTCGGCGGAGTCGCAGTCGAGGTAATGAGGCACTACCTTCCCGCCGTTGGTACCGACCTCGAAACTCCAACTGTCTCCTACGGTAATCGAGTCGATGTCGACCACCTGATTTGGAGTTCCCGGAGGAATGTCAAAGAGGATCTTGCAAACCAGGCCGTCTGCAAGCGGTGTCGGCGGCTCGTTGCACCAGCCCAAACTGCGGAAGAACCAGACTGTGTTGTTTTCCGTGTCGATTTGCTGCGCTGGTGTGGTTCCATCTGGTACCAGAACCGACCCGGTGAAGTCAAGTCCAATGGCCTCAATATCATCCGAGTCGTAGTGGAAACCCAGAGAAACCCAGAAGAGAGGATCATCGGTCTCGATGTGTACCTCAATCGGCACAGGATCGGTGCCGGGGAGGACCACTTCGACCGGGCAACTCAGGCTGATGTAATTCTCATCCGAGGGAGGAGTACAGTCAAAATCAGGCTCGCACGGATCCGGTCCGTTGTTCACTGCAAAGCAGATGAGGTAATAGGCGTCGGCAATGGTAGTGCCGCCGCAGAGGTCTACGTCCGCGGCCGTGCTGTCAACCGGTGGGGGACCGCCACCGAACAAATACTGGATGAGGTATACTGCGTCAGTTATGTTCGCAATGTCGTCACCATTCATGTCGCCGCAGGGATACAGAGGTCCAGACTCGCAGTAAGGCGCATCGGGGGAGACATAATCGCAGATGAACTTCTCCGCCTTACGCAGGATGGAGGCATAGTCGGCACCCGGATTCGAGTTCGGATTAATGCCGAGGAAGACGAGATTGAACTCAGGGTTGGTGCCCTTCGCCAAGCTGATTGTCGCATCGTTGTCGATCACGATAATCGAGTTCAAGTCGTCACCGCCCCAGGAGCTTTCCGGCACGTTGACACTCCAGCCGCTCATGCCTGGCAAACGCGCACTCAGCGTATCAACATGATAGCCGCCGTTGGGATAGACATAGCGTGGATTATCCCAGACCTCGCCACCGGCGGCGAACTCGTTTGTCTCATCATGACCGCGGTAGGCGATACCGGCATAGCGCTCATTGTTTTCGTTCACCGAGCCGGGATAGAGACCTTGTTGATAGACGATCTGCTCGGTCTCATCGACATAGCCTTGGTTGTCGACGTTCGTATCGGAGGGCACATCCCAGTCGCAGGCATAGGCTACAGTGACGCCGGTCAACTCCGAAGAGAGCTTCGGGCCCGGACCCAGCGCAATATGGGCAACTATGAAGTCGTTGCTGTCGGGGTGAGCGGAAGCGTACCAGGTCACATCAAACGCGATCGTTGAGTCGTTGTTGACTCCAGAGCCGGCCACATAGCGATAAGTGTCAGAGGGATCCTGGTAGGATACCGTGTCGACAACAGGCGGGCAGTCATACGCATAGAGTCGTCCCCAGGGATTGGTGGGCGGCGCGTCCTCCGACAGAGCGTGGAATACGTTGAAGTCCCAGGAACCGGTATTAGGATTGCTGAGAATCAGCCCACCATCAAACGAATAGTTGGTAGTATCCACGAAAAACGCGAAACCGGCATCATCAACCTGATTGGCAGCTCGACCTTCCTGTGCAACACTCATGAGAACGGCGTTGGTGCGCAGACGGACATGTTCCGGCAGACAGAACGGGTCGAAGCAGTAAAGCTCGACATCGACCTCCTGAATACCAGTCCCATAGTTGATAGTAATCGTGGCCTCGTAGAGACCTTCAGTCCCCGGGCCGGTCGCCGTCAAGTCGACACCGGCGGTGTTGTCGCAGCCGGCGGCGACACTGCCGCTCGAGGGAATCAGTTGCAGCCAGCCACTTCCCGCGGTATAGGAAATCGAGGAATTCCAGAAGGCCGTCGTGTTACCGGAGTTCTGGAGTACGAAGCTAGTGTCAGTCGGAACACCCGGAGCGGTGCTGAACGGATAGCCAAAGCTATTGGGCTTGGCGCTCAAGTACACGTAGGTCTCCATGTCGAAGCACTCATGCACGTAGAACATCATCGGGTCTTCCTGCGCTGTGCCCTCAGGAGCACCCGGCGGGTGATGGACATGGACCTGGGACATCATCCGGTCTCCTTGCGCCGTACCCTTAGGGCTGGTGCTGCCACCAGCCCAACCGCCGGCATCGGTATCACCGACGTAGAAGATGTACAGCGAGTCGGCATACATCACCGCCGAGGCCCAGTGCTCAGACTCGCAGTCGCCTGCGACACAGCCGTTGTCCGGAGTGTTACTCAAGTTGACTGGCGGTCCCCAGGTCTCGCCACCGGTCGACGACACCTGCACAAAGAGCTCACCATTCGCCCAGCCCCCAGCCGAGCAGTCAGGTGCATCCATGTCATCCAAAAAGCGGGTGTAGGTGCAGTACAGTTTGCCATCGCACTCCACCAGGTTTGGCTTGGCGACATTCGCGTTCCAACGGCCGGGACCGCCACAGTCGGGATTGTAATTGTCAGTCTCGATTAGCATGCTGAAGCAGGCATTGCAGTCATCCCAATGCTCCAGATTGCCAAACGAGGTGACGGTGCCGTTGACTTCATCATAAGGTAATGAGGACCAGACGAGATGGAAGCAGCCATCATTGGTGAACATTCCGGTCAGGTCCGAGTAGGGCCGATTGGGATCGGCCGGTGAGTAGTTGGTGAGGTTAAGCGCTGGTCCCCAGGTCATGCCGTTGTCGAAGGAGTACATCAGCATAACGTCATTATTGTACTGATTGTAATCCGTCTTCACGCCGCGCGGCCGCAGCCAGGCCATAACCGCCAGATCGGAGTTCGGGTCCTGCCGGACGATTGGCGAGATGTCCATGACCGTATCAATGAAAATCCCGCAGGGGCCGTAGTTGGTCGGATTGCCGGTGCCGCGGAAGTAGACCATGGAGCGGTCATCACCAGGATCGTCCACCGACTCACAGGCAACCGCCATCACAACCGGGTCGTTCATCGTGCCGGCGTCAACTTCGATAATTGGCCAAATGTAGCTATAGTTGTTCAGCCCATCGTCGTCGTTGGTCTCAGTGCCCGAACAGGTCGGCGCCACCGGCGCAGCCGAAGTCGTAAACGAGGCTGAGCCGGAAGCAAAGTCGATACCGGAATAAGTGGAGTAAGCGTACTCAACTACTCCCTCATGCCAGGCAGGAATAGCTAAGTTGCCCCACACTCCGACGTTGCAGTAGCCACCTCTCGGCGAGGAGATGGTCGTACCGCTGGTGTCATGCGAGAGTGCCCAGGCACCGCCCGAGAAAATCGCCGAGTTGTAGAAAACCGAACGGTTAGCGCTACCGGTAGTACCATTCGGCTTGTGGGTCCAGACAAAGTGGATGCGGCCATCGGCACCCCGGGCGATTTGGCGACCCATAGTGCCGTTGTGCTGGTAGTCATACCAGGTCGAACCAACCTTCCAACCGATAAAGCGATCCTCCGGTCCCAGGAAGCCCATTGCCGTGCCTAGGCTCGCAGCCTTATCGGTCGAGAAATCCTCCCCAGGTCCGCCGGCAGCCGGCATATTCCTCACCGGTCGCGTTGCCTCGCTGTTGCGGCTGTGGCTTGTCCTGGCGCCGAGTGCAATCCCCGATGCTATCAGCAGGATGGCCAGACAGATCGCGATCAGATACCTGCTACACATTGTTTCCTCCCTTTACACATTTTGGATTAGTTAGAATCTGATACTGAACCTGCATTTACCGCGTCCGTTTCCGTGCCTCCCGGCTCCGCAGGAGCGTATTGTCTGTATATCACGATTCCAAACAAGTTCACCCAACGGTGTCATATGGCCCGCTTCACTGAATGTGAGGTAGGAATGAAGCGGAAACCTCATTGATGTCTCTTGTCGCGTGCGTTGTCTTGCCTGTTGCACCATTAAGATAAGAGGCAATCGCCTCATCTGTCAACGATGATCTTGGAGTTTTTGGCTGACAATGACCGTCACCAGCGTGCCACGATCTTCACGTGGGCAGATTTTGCGTTGCCTCAACGTTTGTGGCGGTTCAACTTGCGTTAGAACAATGGAACTGATCAATTCATGGTTTGAAAGGCTTACGCCCTACTGGTCCACCGGAGTCGGCATTGTCGGCGTGATCGTCGTGCTGTTTCTGGTGCGCGTCATTCTCGACCGAATCTATCGCGGCCGTGCCAACTACCCCTTCCGGCGACAGGTGACCACGCTGGCGCTGGCCCTGCTGGGCGTCGTGACAGTCATCCTGCTCATACCCAGCGAGACCATCTCCGGTCAACTGCTCAGCCTGTTGGGGCTCTTGCTCTCCGCCGCAATCGCGCTCTCCTCGACGACTTTCATCGGCAATGCCTTTGCGGGGATGATGCTGCGCGCGGTGCGCAATTTCCGACCGGGAGACTTCATCCGGGTCGGCGACTACTTCGGCCGCGTTTCGGAGCGGGGGCTCTTTCATGTCGAGATTCAGACTGAGGATCGCGATCTGATCACAATGCCGAATCTCTATCTGGTCACCAATCCGGTCCGAGTGATTCGCAGTTCGGGAACAATCCTCACCGCCGAAGTGTCACTCGGCTATGATCTCCCCCGGCTCGAAGTGGAGAGAGCCCTGCTGGCCGCCGCCGAAGCCGCCGAACTGCAGGAACCATACGTGCAGATACTCGAACTGGGCGATTTCTCGGTCACCTACCGCCTGGCGGGATTGTTGACCGACACTTCGCAGTTGATTTCCGCGCGCTCGCGGCTACGGGCAATGATGCTCGACTCGTTGCATCGGGCAAAGATTGAAATCGTCTCGCCAACTTTCATGAACACCCGCGCCATCCCGACAGAGCGACAATTCATCCCGCGACCGGCTGCTCAGCCGGAATCACGGACGGCCGGCAGGGTGCCGGAAAAAATCGCCTTCGACAAAGCGGAGGAAGCCGCGACAATCGAAAAGCTGCGCGAGACTCAGGAGCAATTGGGCAAGGATATCGAGGAGCGGAAGAGGGCCAAGGCCGAAGCCGCCTCCGACACTGAGAAGGCTCGTCTTACCTCAGAGATCGAACGCCTCAGCCAACGCCGCGAATGGATCGCGGAGCTGATTTCCCGCAAAGAGAAAGAAGAATAGCGACAGCGTCCACCCGGTAGACTGGATGGACGCTGCCATATTTCTATACTACTTCCGCAACGGCGGTTCGCAGGAGCTTACCCACTCGCAACAGCCGCACGGCGCATCTCCGCCCGAGAAGACATAGGCAATGATATACACCGCGTCGGTGATGTTGGCGATGCAGTCACAATTGGCATCTCCGGAACAGATGGCAAAGGGCACCGGCGCCGGGCCACTGTTGAAGATGTACTGAATCATGTACACCGCATCGGTGATGTTGACAATGTCATCATCATTGGCATCGCCGGGAGTGCAGACGCAAGGGCCGTACGGCTCCCAGCAGGTGCAGTCGATTGGCTGCGCCCCACCGCCCAGGATATCCTCGAGGATTTGGACATCAACAGGCCCGATGCAGCAGTCGCCATCGAGATCGGCATGCGCCGGTCGCACAGGTTCGGGGCCACCACTGTAAACATACTGCACCAGATAAGTCAGGTCGCCCATGTCAATCGTGCCATCGCTGTTAACATCGCCGACCAGGCCGCCATAGAGCACATCGACACAGGTGCACTCCACCGGCGGCGGACCGCCCTGAAAGACCCAGGCATTGATATACTCAGCATCAGCCTGATTGACGCAGCAGTCCCCATTCGCGTCAGCCTTGGCCAGGGGTGCCGGCGCGTCGTCGTTGGCATACAGGAAGTTCAGGATGAAGACAGCATCATCGACACCAACGCCGCCGTCTCCATTAGCATCGCCGACATTGTAGCCAAAGCCGACCTCCCAGCACGTGCATTCCGCCAGCAGGTAGCCATCGGCAAACAGATAGTCGGTCAAAGTCTGGATATCCCCCATAGTCAGACAGCAATCACCATCAGAGTCGCCTAGTCCGGGAATCTCGGGCGCGGGGCCGGTACCGGCAAGGTAGTGCGTCAGATAGTTCAGATCGGCGATGTCGATCTCGCCATCGAGGTTAACATCCCCGATGCGGCCACCCCAACCGGCATCATAACAGGGGCACTCAAGTGGCGGATCACCGCCGCCGAAGAGGTAGTGCGTCAAGTATTCGATGTCACATGAGTCGACACAGCAGTCGGCATTGAGATCACCCAGGTAGGTCTGGAAAGGCAACACATAATCACCGGTAATCATTCGTGTGATTATCACCGCATCGTCGACATCGACATTGCCGTCGCCATTGACATCGCCCGGCAGCGCGACCGCAATTCCGGGGCGCAGGCAGGTGCAGCTCACCGGATCGGGACCAGCATTGTAGAGATACTCCTGCAGGTAGACGACATCGTCATCGGTGATGCAGCAGTCGCCATCGACATCTGCATGTGGCGGAATCGCGGCTTCCGGCATCTCCCCGATCCGCATCTCGATCAACATGCTCAAATCACCGGCGTCGATACCGTCATCACCATTGACATCGCCGACGACGAGTCCGACAGCCTGAGTCCAGGGCGCGCAATCGACCGGATCGGGACCACCTTGAAAGATCTTGGCGATCAGATAGTCGACATCATCCTGATCGATGCAACCGTTGCCGTCAGGATCCCCAAGCGCCAGCGGGTCGGGTGCAGGTCCACCGGTGAAAAGGAAATCTATCAGGTGGTTTATGTCATCGAGGTTGATCGTTCCATCCTCGTTGACGTCACCGATGTCTCCGCCAAATTCAGGCTCCTGGCAGGTGCAATCGACCGGCGCCGGTCCTACTCCGAAGAGATACTCGGTGAGGTAATCCGCATCAGCATCATCGATGCAGCAATCGCCATCCGGATCACCATTGGTGAGCGGCTCGGGTGGCGGGCCATCATTGTGGAGAAATTCGAGGATGTAGGTTACATCACCAGCCGTCAGTACACCATCCCCATCGGCATCACCCGGATACTGATACTCGCAAGTGTCGCAGTGCAACGGCCATAAAGGTGCGGCGTGAACAGCTGCTGGCAGCCCAAACAGAGTCAGGCCCAGCAGCACCAGAAGTACAGTCCTTCCCATGTCAACCTCCCAGGGTTGTGAACCGATTCCAGGTGCTCGTTTTCGAAGTGACGCTTTCTTTGTCTATGATCAAGATAAGCCGAGTGGGGGAAATCTGTCAAGGGGGAGATTGCCGACCAGGCTGAGCAGGCAATCTGAGGTCAGCTAGCCCACAGAGAGAGGGGGCAGTAGAATTACATCAGTCATTTACAAATAATGCTTGACATGATGTGCGCTATACCGTACTTTATGTACGGTAATAGTGACAATAAGGTAGTTGGTATGAACCTCAAAAACCATCTCAAACAACACCGCGCCCGGCTGAATCTGACTCAGCAGCAATTGGCCGAACAGGTCGAGGTCCGGCGGCAGACGATTATCGCGATCGAGAAGGGGCAGTATGTGCCCTCGGCGCTGTTGGCGTTCAGGCTGGCTCAGGCGCTGGGGATGAAAGTCGATGAACTCTTCGAGCTGGAGGGTGAGTAGCATGAAAACCGAAATGGACTTTATGCGGATGGATGAACGTCAGCGGTTGAGTTGGCTACGCGCCAATCGAGTTGTCCTGATGCTGGTCGGGGCGATCTGGCTCTGCCTGATCGGCTGGGACTTGCTGCAGCATCGTACCCCCTGGTTTATGATTATCGCGGTCCCGGTGTTGGCGCTGATCCGACTCGCACTCTACAAGTACTTCATCCGCAAAGGGTGAAACTTGCCCCGCGAAGCGGTGGTTGGCGTACGCCCTCGTGCGCCAACTTGGTCTAGCTGGTGCACCGGGGGGTACAGCAGCCACCGGCCAAAGGCCGGAATATCAACAAAATGCCCAATGTGATTGCTTGATTCTCCTGCCCCCTGTATTATGTGGCAGGAGGAAGCGCTTTGCTTCTAGGCAATGTAGATATTCCTGACGAGTTACTGGACGCTCAGGGATCGGGGAAGTTGGTCATCTTTGCAGGGGCTGGTGTGTCTATGCGCGAGCCTTCGAACCTACCGAGTTTCAAGCAGCTTGCTTTCGACGCCGCCAAGGAGTTCGGGCTGCCCTACGCAAAGAAGCATGATCCCGACAAGATTCTCGGCCGGCTGGAAGACAATCACCCGGAAGTCCGCGAAGTCCGCGAGTACGTGCGGCGGAGATTCTCCTCTCCAAATTCTCAACCGAACAGATTACACCAACTGCTCGCGCAGCTTGCTCTTATCACAGGTGCTGCGCGGATCGTGACAACGAACTTCGATGCCCATCTCTCCACCGCGTTAGGCAAGCATTCCGGTCTCGCAGAATATGTTGCACCGGCCTTACCGCGAGGCGACAACTTCTTGGGGGTCGTGTACTTGCACGGGAAAGCTGATTCCGAACCAGATTCCCTAGTTTTTACAGATAGAGATTTCGGGCGAGCTTACCTCACTGATGGTTGGGCGAGACGTTTCATGGTTAGTCTGTTTCAGGCATTCACGGTGCTCTTCGTCGGTTACAGCCACAACGATGTCGTTCTGCAGTATCTAGCGAGGTGGCTGCTTCAAGGGTGCCAAAGGT